>JASEGV010000013.1:44206-50912 GCA_030017895.1 Bacteroidota bacterium
TGCACCAGTAGTTCTCATCGGTATTGAACCAGTGCCAAAATCGAAGACGTGGATTCTGACTTGCTGGCGGAACTGTGAATGATTGAATGCGTTCTAATCGCGTATTAGCATTTGACGGGTAGTTACCAGCTAAGATAGTTGCAGCACATCGTTGAGGTGAATAGGCACTTCCAGGTCCGCTCGTTGGTATTCCCACTTCCCATGTACCCGCCGATACATTCCACCTGTTTGTCCATGCAAGCGTATCCAAATCGTCGAAATTTTCGAACCAGAGCGTATCAACCTGTGCAAAGGCGGTGCATGAGATGAAAATAATCGAACAAACATAAATTACTATTCGAAGAATTCTTCGAGGATCAATAAAATTGTTTAATTGCTTCATAACTTCTCCAATGTATTTATTGTGAATAAAATATTTAATTTTTTTTAAAACCCGCGGCTTCCCCCCTAAAAGCCGCGAGCAAAAATCAATTACATAACGCCTGAGTTTATCACTCTTTTAGTGCTGGTCAACATAGTATCAATATCGGTACAAATGTTTTCCCAAGAAAAATATTCTACAGCTCCCAAGAAGAGCGCCTTTTGACGTGAGTTTTTATCGGCATGTGCTGTAACCATCATTACCGGTATCTGTGGATATAGCTGTTGAAGTACTCTCAAAATTTCCAATCCTTCATTATCAGCATCGCCGCTAAAAAGCTCTCCTTTGTTTATGCGATCGAACGACTTATCGAGAATAATTAGCTTTACAACTTCGGTCTCAAGAATCTTTAAACCTTCATGTCCCGTTCTTGCATGTACAATGCTGTATGTGCCCTGCATAAACTGTCGGCAGAACCGAAATAAATCGTCGCCGTCATCAATTATAAGTATTGTAATCTGCTCCATAAGTAAACGGACATTATGCAGATTGTGTGCCGTTCTATGTGTTGAAGGGATGTAGCTTATGAAGGTGTATTTTCACTAATTAGAGACATCAGAAAAATGAAGTAAGAGTCATGGTGAGCTTGTCGAACCATGACATTCCGGCTCAATTTCACGCTTCGACAAGCTCAGCGTGACCTATTTTGGTGGTTTATAACAATTTTTCAGAAATCTTAATTAATTTTTATAGAAGGTAATTCCGCTTTCCAATTTCTGGAATGCGGAATTGATTTGTGGAAATCAGGTTTTCTTTAAAACATTATACTCTTTTAATTTTTGGTAAAATTTGCTTTTCCCTATTCCTAATGATTTTGCTGCTTCTTCTTTTTTCCCGTTAAAAATTTCCAAGCGGTGAGTTATTGCTGTCTTCTCAATTTCTTCCATCGTGCCATTATCCATTAACGGACATTGATTCGATTTTGTCCAAGGGCATTCTGATTGATTCAGCAACGACTTACTGTTATAAGTGCGCTCTTCCCGGCACCGGACGATGTCGCTGAGTGTAATTATTTCGTTTGAGTTTGTAACACAACGTTTTATAAGTAATTCCAACTCTCGGATATTGTTTTGATGAAAATCTTCCTTTTTCAAATAATCGAGTGCTTCGGCGGCAATACCTTGTGCGAGCTTATCATATTCGCTTCCGTATTTAATTATGAAATAATGAACAAGTTCGGGAATATCTTCTTTATGTTTCTTTAGTTCCGGGATACTTATCTTTGTTCCGTTTAACCGCCAGTACAAATCTGATCGGAACGTCTTTGGGTCTAAATCCGAGTTGGTTGCTGCTATTATTCTAACGTTAATACGTCTATACGCAGTTTCACCGATACGCCGCATCTCACCTGTTTCAACAATTCTCAATAGTTTAGTTTGTATGTTCGGGCTGAGATTACCGATTTCATCAAGGAATAAACTTCCTTCGTTCGCAACTTCGAACAATCCCTTTTTATCAGTATGAGCATCTGTATATGAACCTTTAACGTGACCAAATAATTCACTCTCAGCAAGATGGTCTGTTAATGCACCGCAGTCAACCGGAATAAAGGGTTTTTGTTTTCTGAAGCTGAGGAAATGCAGGGCTCGTGCGACTAATTCCTTCCCTGTACCGCTGGCACCCTGTATTAGAACGGGCAATGCACTGTCTTTGTATTTCTCTATTACATTGAAAACATCAACAATGCGATTACTTGAGCCAATAATTCCAAATGCATTGTACTTTTGGGTTACAACTTCCACATCTCCCTTTGAAGTCCGGATAGCTCTTTCAATGTAATGATGTAAAAAGAATTGGTCAGAAGTCAGCGCACCCCACTCGATGAAATCCGTTGCACCGACTGCTAATGCCTCTTTTGCAATAGCGTAATCACCAAACTGTGTAATCATAATTACAGGAAGGTTTGGATATCGCAATCTTATTGCTTGCAAAATTGCTATTCCTTCGTTTTTTACATTTTCTTTATTACCGATGAGTTTATCGGGATCAGCTTTTATAAATGATCTGTCGAGAAGTACCGCATCTATTTCCACTGTTGCTAATTTTTCTAATCCATCTGTTCCGTTTCGAACATGTATCAAAGTGTATCGATCTTTGAGCGACAAATTGCAATACCGCCGTATATCATCTTCATCGTCTATAATGAGGATTGTTTTTATCATACAGATTCCATTTCAATTTTAATTAACGTACCAACATTTTTTTCAGATTTAATAGAATATTGCCCCTTGCTTAAAATAAATTGTTCAAGGTCGGGCGTAAGCCCCTGTCCCATCCCTTTTTTCTTACCCGATGAAAAACCGTTTTTGAATATATTTGCTCGTACATATTCATCCATTCCACAGCCATGATCCTCAATCTCAATAATTCGCTTTGTTCGTTCTTCGAAAACTTCTCTAAGTTTTGCTGAAATAATCCTCCGCTCTTCCTGAAGATTAGCGCTATTCTCGATAGCAATAACTGTTGCTTCGATAGCATTCCGGAACATATTGGTTAAGATCAGTTTCCATTTTTCGAAATTAGTGTAGTAGATATCTTTTATATTCACAATGTCTTCAATGCTTAACTCTATTTGAATCTTAAATTTATCCATTTCATGGTACTTTTCTTTTCTTATGTTTTCGACCGCCTCTTTTAGGGCATCACTTATTGAGTGCCGGTATGTCATTATCTCTTGCCGAAGGTTGACGCCAATTCGATCAAGAAGAGTTTCAACGGATGATCTTATCAATTCACTACTTTGTTCATCAAGTTTTCTTTCATCAAGATACGGGATTTTCTCGATAAGTTTTCGTAGTGATTTTGGATCCCGTCCTTTGATTTGTTCGTATTTAGTAAGGTGTTCTTCATACTCTTTGTAAGTTTTATTAAGCACTTGAAGGTTATCGTTATAAAACCGGATCATCTCAGCAATCGGCTTTCCATGTTGAATCTCTAGTAATGCTAACTTGAGCATATTAACTTTTTTTATGCTCTCGTGAATAAATGCATTGACACTCTCAAGTAGTTCTACGGTTGGCTTTAATTCTTCATTAATAATTATAAATTTTGCTTTGTGAAAATACATTTTCAATTTTCTACGTTGCGTGTAAAGTAATATACCAATTGCGGCAGCAAATAAACTCATCCATGTTGCCTTACGAATGAGATTTGCCCGTCGATATTCATAAACTTCTTGATCAATCTTCCACTTTTCTTTAATCGCATCATCTCTTTTACCAATTGCTGCATAATACCGTTCAGCTTTTTCAACGATGTTCATAGCGTCTCGTGTTTCACCTTGCTTTAAAAATATTTTATAACTCGAAAGGGCATCGTCGCCAGTTTTCTTCAATGCAGGGATTTTGTTCAGATGGATGTCTATTCGATATTTACCCGGGTATTCAAGCGAGCGAAAAACTAAAGTCAAATCGGTATATCCATCTCCATTAAAATCGCCTGTTTCGAAGAAATATGCTGATACTGCTCCATAACATTGATTTAATATTCCTTCATGTGTGGGATTAAGATAACCACGAACACCATATCCCCGTTCACAGTGGAGGATAAAGTTATCTCCATTGCGGATAAAATAAGTGGGCCAATCATACGAAAGAATCTTTTTAATAATACCAGTGTTTTCTAAAGTGATAAAGTAACCAGACCGGTTATCGCCGTCCCGATAACCACCGGCAACATACACAAACCCATCAATTATTTTTAAAGACAGAAGAAGATGCGGAACTCTTGTAATCCATTTAAAACTTCCATCTTGCGCATCTAAACAAACAACATTAGTCGAAATCCTACCTGTACTATCTTCTGTATAAAAACCTGTAATAATAGCTTTATTGCTTTCACTGCTTAAATAACCTGCATCAACCGGTTCAATATCTCTCCATGGATTTTTTATAGGTTTCTGTGCATTCCTTGGAAATGGTCTGATAGTAGTAGTATCCAATTTCTTTGAAATAAATTGAATGAAAGCAGACTTACCTCTTTTAAAAGATATTTCAGGTTTATAATTCCACTTGGGTTTCCCTTCTGTTGTAAAACATTCGATGGAAAAATTACTAAGAACAAGGATTCTCTTTTCCTTAGTTTCATCAATATCGTAGGTCTTCATTTTGAATGCTTGAATATCTACGGGTATTGTAGCTCTAATTTTGCCAGATGGCGACAATATCACAATAAGTCCTTCCAATAAAACTATGAATTCTTTTGTTTGGTTAGTATGTTGGACAACCTCAAAAGAATAAATCTGTTTACCCTGCAAAGGGAGTGAAATTTGTCTCTCAAGAACACCGTACTTGTTAACAATAGCAATATATGGAAAACAAGCAATTATAATCTCAGGGCTGCTATCGTCGTCAATATCCTGGATTACTAAAAAGTTAGGAATCCCTGGTGTTGTGATTTCCCAAAGTTTACGACCGTCGGGAGATAAAGTAAGAACTTGATTTGAGTAGAGACCAACAGCGATTTCAGACATACCATCATTATTTAAATCCCCAGTTGCCAAACAAGATGGTTGCTTCTCAAGAAAGTAGCACCACTGCGGCTCGACAAGCATGTATTGGGTAAATGTTATTGATGTGGAAACGAGAAATAAAGTTACAATTATATTAAGGCGATAGAACATCTTAGTATTCCTCCTCCTTGAGCTTGTAGACTGAAACTTCCTCGCCTAAAATAATTATTTCATTTCCACCGCCAGGTATCAAGTCGCTGACGATGATTTCCCCTCCAAGTTGTGTTTTTAGTTTTTCGTTACATTCTGAGCTAAGAATGACAAATTGTTGTTCGTTATACTGAGAGTACATAAAGCGAGGGTCGTTAGCGATAATTTTTTCAACTATGCTTGAACCAATAATTTCTATCTTACCGTCTCCGTCGATGTCGTTTAGCACTGCCAATCTACAATGAATGTAATCGTAATTCATACTTGCTGGTGTTACCCGATATTCTTTTCCTGTGGGTTGACATCTATTATTAAGAACGAAAAAGCTCCCCTTCTTCCCAACCGAAGAACAAACAATTTCTTTAATGCCATCTCCATCTAAATCTGCAATGCCGTGTTCTGTGATCGAATAATCTAAAGCACCCTTATCGGGAAAACTATACAGTATTTTCCCATCAGTGGCTCGAAGTACATTTACGAAACCCCAATTTTTTAACCAAGAATTACCGGAGACGATGATTTCCCAAGTTCCATCATTGTCAAGGTCAGCAACAGAGGTACGCATACGACCAAATGTCGCAACATACGTCCGCATCCATATCCTGTTGCCTAAATGGTCAAGTAGGAAAATATAAGTTCGATTACTATCTATCATGTCGCCGTAAGAAATAGAATTTTCGAGTGAGTGTGTTCCGCAAACAATTTCTTTATAGCCATCATTATTAATATCCTCTACCGCATCAACGAATGGAATTGTAGCAGTACGGAACTCCCATTTTCGTTCAAAAGTTACGGCATTGTAACATTTAATCGTTCGTTTGTCCCAATCTACCCTTTTAAAAACATCAGATGAAGGAATTTTTTCTCTTTCAGACGTTAAGAGTTCATATTTTCCATCGTTATCTAAATCAGCTGCAAATATTTGGTCAACTCTGTTAGGAATTAGTAATTTTCTTTGAATCATTCCTTTAGAATTGAAAATACAGATACTGCTATCAGCAAATGCCACCACCGACCACAAACCCTCTCCTTCCAATTCAGCAACGGTACCAAAAGCTCCGTCTCTTGCACGATTTTGAAAAAGCATTTCACCAAATTCATTAAACATTGTAACACCTCCACGTAAAACAGCAAGGAATATACTCCCCGAATTATTGAACGTTGAAAGGTGTTGAGCTCTGGTGGTATATTCCCCACGCCGATTCAATGGAATGTAACTTGACGTCCAGATAAGTTCTAAGGCAGGTTTTTTAATCAGGACAGATGAAGGTCTCGGATAAAATAAATTATTATTATGACCGCCGGGTGTCCATGCAGGGCTGGAATTCGTTTTAATGGAGTAAAAATTAAATAAAAAATATACAAAACAAATTATTATGAGACTTGTGACAAGTATTTTAGTAGCTGAACGTTTCTTACCTTTTGTCATAATAAAAGACTTCGTTTAAAATGTTTCCCAAAATATTTGGCATCAAATGGATAAATATTTTACCTCAATTCTGATTCTCTTTATACAACATTTTAACTCACTGTTACTACATCTTTCTCTTTTCCCTAACGTGTTCAGCTTTAAGGGCGGTTCCAAAAATTGACTTATTGAATACTTTTTTTTGTATATTTAAGAA
>JASEGV010000014.1 GCA_030017895.1 Bacteroidota bacterium
TAAAAACATCAATTAATAATCCCAAGGCTAATGGTAAAATTGAGCGTTACCATAGAACTATTGGTGAAGAATGTCTAAGAATAAAATCCCCAGTTACCTTTGAAGACTTTAAGATCTATATTGAAGATTACGTAAATTTCTATAACACTAAAAGACTTCATGCTTCAATTAATTATCTTACGCCGGAAGATTATCTTTTAGGAAGAAAAGTAGAAAGACTTGTTGAAAGAGAATTAAAATTAGAAAATGCAGAAGCGATAAGAGCAAATTATTGGAACTCCATTAATCAAGCAGCTTAATTTATGATTTTTATTAACCAACTATTATTTTATATTAATTGTAACTTTTCCCTTGAAGCATTACAGGATCAAGATTAATTAACCAAACTCCACCTCTACGCGCGGATTTCATCGGAATCTAATGAAGTGAAACTTGTCAATTCGTTATCATTGCTATAATCCTGCACAAGCGAATTTGCTGCTGTAGCTAATTGCTTCTTCAGACCTGAGCTTATTTGAAACTCGTGAGGATTAGTAATATCTTTTTCAATGAGATGAAGAACTTCTTCTACTATCCGTAAGCGTTCGACTGTTGGAAGGTTTTTAAGTTCTTCCATTATTTGTCTATGTGTCATTTTTTCACCTAATACATTATGATACAATATACTGAATAGGCAAAGGCTTGTCAAGCTTAAAACATAGCTCATACACAAACGGGCACTGTTTTATTTTTTTTATCTCGCAACAGCATCCGTCAACTGACGGACTATTCATGGTTATGCGATTATCTTCGCATTACCGTGAACGGTAACGCTGACAGAAAAAGCATCATGAATGATGCTAAAACCGCAGGTCAGACCGATTCATCGGTCTTTGTTTAATTAGCATTACCATTGATGGTAATGCGTTTATTTCAACAGCAAAAGCTTCCGGGTTTGTGTAAAGTTTCCAGACTGCCTTCTCCCTTCTCCCAGCCTTGCTCGGCTTTTACTGCGCTTATCTCCAATTGCCGCTTCACTCGCTTATCTTTTTCATCCTCGCAGGGCGCTACAGGCAAGTGGACGTGCGCGTGGGCGCCAACCTCTGCCCCAGCCATGAGGAAGTCCCGAAGCTGATGGGAAGGCTTTTTGAATGGTTTTCAGGCGCAGAAAAGGCAATGCACCCATTCGAGCTTGCCGCGCTTGCGCACCTCAAGTCATTCCCACGGCAAAAGCCGGTCTGCGTTCATGCCGAGGACCGCGAGCGGATTGCCGAGCGTGTGGGCAAGTTCAAGCGGCAGAACGAGGTGCAGGACAAGCTGGTTTCGCAGATTGCCTGCGAGTTTGCGCTTCGCGAGGCAGGGAGGCTGAACCGGCGCGTTCACATCTGCCACCTCACCACTGGCCTGGAAATAGAGCTTTGCCGGCGCTACAAAAACGCGACCTACGAGATAACCCCGAACCATCTTTTCATGTCCACCGCAGACATCAGGTGCCTGGGGCCGTTGGGCAGGATAAACCCTCCCTTGCGCGACAAGCGCGAGCAGGCTGCATTGTGGCGGAACATAAACGATGATACAATAATTGCATCCGACCACGCGCCGCATTTGATAGCGCACAAGCTTTCCGGCTCGCCGGGATTTCCGGGCGTGGGCACGCTCCTGCCCCTGATGCTCAACGCAGTGCATGAAAAGAAAATAACAATGGAGCTTCTTGTGAAAATGTGCGCATATAACCCCTCGGCTGCCTTCTGCCTCAGCTCCAAGGGCTCGCTCGCGCCGGGCTTTGACGCGGACATTGTTCTTGTGGACATGAAAAAGAAGTGGAGGATAACCGCTGAGAACCGCCTCTCCAAGTGCGGCTGGACGCCGTTTGAGGGCAGGGAAGTATATGGGAAAATAGAAAAGGTCTTCCTGCGCGGGAAGCTCGCTTACGACGGGGAAAAAGTCATCTCCAAGCCCGGCGATGGCAGGGAATTGCTCTAGTTTCAGCTTTCTTCTCACAGAAAAAGAACCCGGTTCAACACCCATTCATCCATCAGAAGCCTTTACGCTGATTTCCCCCTTCAGCCGACGGTGTGGACTTTGCCATCGCACTTGTCCGTGCTTGTGATTTTCGCGCCCTTGCGCTCCTTTTCAGTTATGAGCGTGTCATAGCACCATTGGCAATATTTTTTCTTTGCCACAACCAGGCCTCCGTGGTTTTTTCATCCTTCAATGTCTAATGAGCGTCAGTCCTGCTTCGACTTGGTAAAGAAGTCGGTGGCGGGCGCGTCCTTCTTCTCCTCAGGCGGCTTTTGCTTTTGAACCTGCTCAGCCTTATTTTCAGAGGCTTTGCCGTCCTTTTCAAGAGACTCTTCCATGCCGGTCTTTGGACGGTGCTTCTCGGCTATGCCCTTGGTTTTCTCATATTCACCCTTCCGCCTCTTCCTCTCCTCCCTGTCCTGTGCCTTCTCGCCTTCCTTTTTCGTTTGACTGCCGCCCTTTGGCTGGGATTTTTTCTGCTCGTTGAGTTTCTGGAGTTGTTCGTTAGTCCATTTTGTGAACTGATCGAAAACATCTGCGCCATATTCTTTTTTCATATACTCTTGCAGTTTATTGAACCCCTCCTCGGTTCTCTTGAATTTTTGTTCTTTCCCTAACCCCGTTACAGTATAATATTTACTATCTGCAGAAACTATTAGTCCGTGCTCTTTGTTTAAATAATCTTTTTTTTCCATAACTTCTTCAAATTCTTTAAATGATACAATTTCATCTTTCTTCCCTACTAGAGCAGAGAAATCTTTCTTTTTTTCTGATTTTGGAATATTTGGAATCCGAACGCGCTCTTTTTCCAATCCCCCTTCTAGCATGGGCTGTCGATTGATTGGGATTTCATTAAGCGGTGGCTTCTGCTCCTTTTTTGATACGGGTTCAGCATTTCCCATATTATCAACCTGGTCGCTAGTTAAAGATGGCCGCCACTTCGTCCTTTTTCATTTCCATTTCCCCCGTTCTTAATACCTGAATTTTGAAACCCGCAAATTCATCATCTCTTACGTCAACCACATCTGACCCATTTCCTTCCCTAATTGTTGCGCGGGTTAGTCGCGGAAAACCATCTCCAAAGCGATCAGCGTATTTCCTCTGAATCACAGTATTTGTTTTCATTATCAGTATCATTGTGTTTGTTGTGGCAAAAAGTGTGCCATCGGATGACACGTATATAGCTCCGTCATGAGTGAAAATCTTACTTCCATCTTTTGGTTTTAATGTCCCAACATGTACGGTATCAAATGAAGAATTGGGGGTCACGCGATCAATCCAATTTTCTGCTACCACGTATGCACAATTACCGACGCCATCTATATTTGTGTATATAATTTGTTTTATATCTCCTTTCTTAATCTCAATATCAAACGTCTTTTCCCCGACTATCTTGATGCCGTTCTCGTAAGTAACTTTCATCTCTTTCGGCACCTCTATCTTCGCGACCTGTTTCGCCTCGTTCTTGTTTTCCTTCACCGCGCTCGCTACCGGTTTGTTCGCTGCAAAGTTTCTGTCTGCCTTTTCTTGTGCGCTTGCGGGCGTGAATGCTGCGCTGAGTGTAAAACAAATCTGCGCAGTTATGCCATCTATACCAAATCTTGTATACATCTCTCTCTTTTACAACACAAGATTGAAAGAGACCTTCTTTATCATCGGTGGAATGCTCTGTCGTGAGAATAGGATTTCCTCCGTACTTTCCCCATGCAATTCCATCTTTTGAAGCCGCATAGCCGATAGCACGCTGTTTCGTATTGCCAAAATAGAATGCCTCATAGTAGGAACTATCCGGCAGTACATCGGCAATCCATTGCTCGTACTCGTCCCATGTGCCTGCCTCACCTGATTCAAATAGCGGATTATGGAGTGTGTCTTTTATCCAGTTAATTCCATCCGAAGAAGTAGCAATGCCTGACTGCCATCGTGTGTCAGAGCGAAAACCGTTGTACCACATCTTCCACTGTTTGCCCTGCTTGAGAACAGGTCCGGCAGATAATCCGTAATCATCCCACCAACCCGGGTCGCCCCGCTTCAACACAGGATTGTTGGCGTCGTCTTTCGTCCACGATATGCCATCAGAAGAAATTGCGTGGCAAATCACTCCAGTATTCGTATAGCTGCGGGCTGTGTAATACATGTGGTAGTTGGTACCATCGTAAACCACAGCACCCGGTGAAACAACGTGGTCGTCAATTGCACCTCGCGGTCCAACTCTTAGAATGGGATTGCCGGGATACTTTGCCCATGTGAGACCATCAGCAGACGTTGCATATCCGATTTGCCTGCAAGTGTCGTTATTACCTGCGTACCACATTCGATAGAGCTCGCCGTCGAAAAGTATGCGTGGATGCGAGACTTGTTTGCTCTCCCATGAACCATCGTGTCCGACCCGGAGAACGGGATTTCCTTCGTATTTTGTGAAAAGTGTTTGTGCACCAGCAATGATTGAGAAAAAACACAAAGAAATGAATGCGAGTATTTTGGGATAATACATCATATATATCTCCTTTGTCATTTTTTAAGTTCGATTTCGATTGCAAACCTCCCGAAGTTTGATTGAGTTTAATTTTAGAAAACCTTCGGGAGATTCACTTTTTCCACACGTTGCAAATTTTCAATTTTTAAAAATTAGTCAGCGATTCGACAGAAATATCTTCATCAATTTCTTCCCAGTGAACTCCTATACCCTCACCTATTAACCGCCAATTGTTACGCTGCTCATTATTCGCATCTCGTAATTTTGGGAACCAATCGAGGGGTACGCTCACCTCACGTCCGTCTAAGAAACGGGCATGAAGCATTAAATCGTCGAACCATACATTTTTTATGAAAGACGCTGCGGTCTTAACGGCTAAAGTACTCATTCCATTTCTCCTTAAATAAAATACATTTTGTTATTATCAATTTACGAATATCATTTAATTCTCTTGCATCATAACCGACTGACCGTGAAAGCTCTACGGGGTCAAGCCAAAATTTTGCATAATTGTCATCGGACTCAACATGAATATGTGGCGGCTCATTAAATTCTCTGCTGAAAAAGAAAAACCTATAATTTTTAATCCTTAATATCGTCGGCATACGCTAAATAAAAAGTCTTCTGTATTATTATAACAAAATATAATATGATTATCAAAGCAAACACAGCCGTTGCGAACCTCCAGAATGTTGATTGAGTTTAATTTTAGAAAACCTTCAGGAGGTTAAGCCGAACTGTCGGGTACAATATCCCTCGACAAGTGGTGTAGAACACCATGGCGCTTTAGGCGCTCACTCGGGGTGGGCGCTTTAGCATGTCAATTGTCTGTGCTCTTCGACAGACTAAGAGTCCGTCGTACCGGTTATGTTATTTTACTTCTTCTTATCCGGGTACGGCGGAATTAGAAGAATCACATTTTACGATAGACATCTTTCCGATGGCGAACATGATATATGAAAATTATTTTATCATGGACGTTGACCTGATATATTACACGGTAGTCGCCAATTCGTATTCGATAGCTTGATTCACTACCAAGAAGTTTACGATGTTGTTTAGGATATGGGTCGTTAGAAAGCGTTGAAACCGAATCGATTATCCTCGGGATTTGTTGTCTGTCTATACCTCTCAAATCTCGTTTGGCAGATTCCTTCCAGTGGATACTATAAGAGCCCATCGGCAACTAATTGTCTTTTCAATTCTTCAAAGCTCGTTGTCGGTTCATCGCGCCGCTCGGCTATCACAGCTAGGTCATGAACATCTTCCATTAATTCTTCAAACTCTTCCAATGGAATCACCACAGCAGTTTTATCGCCCGCCTCATTTGTTAGGTACTGTGTTTGAATTTTATTCATTTTAAATTCCTGTTATAGAATTATACTATAAGAATATAGTGAAAGAACTGATATTATCAAATTGACTAAGGGAAAACCTCCCGACCCGAAGGGTTCCTTCGGAAAGGTTGATTGAGTTTAATCTTAGAAATCCTTCGGGAGGTTAAGCCGAACTGTCGGGTACAATATCCCTCGACAAGCTCGGGATGGGCGCTTTAGCGTGTCGATTGTCTGTGCCTCTTCGACAGACTAAGAGTCCGTCGTACCGACTGTCTGTGCTTTTCTGACTGACTGAAGCCCGCCCGAACGAAACGGTCGGGCGGGTCCGTCGTACCGGTTATGTTATTTTACTTCTTCTTATCCGGATACGGCGGAATCGGAAGAATATTCTTCTCCTGAGTTTTCAGTTCATCGAGTATTACTTCAATGGCTTTGTTGAGCTGCTCATCCACTCCGGCGAATTCTTTTGCCGGGTCGTTATCTACAAAAATATCCGGTTCAACTCCAACGCCTTCAATTATCCATTTCCCCTCTTCATCGAAGCGGGAGAATTCAGGACGGTTCAAAAATCCACCATCAAGCAACGGAAGTGTACCGCGGATACCAACAACACCACCCCACGAACGCTTGCCGATAAGTTTACCAAGTCCGTATTTGCGAAAACGATAAGGAAATAAATCACCATCGGATGCTGAAAACTCATCGAGTAAGCAAACCTTCGGTCCCCAAACCATCGCCGACGGATCGGGTGAAGGGATCGTGTTGCGTGCAAATGTAAACATTGCCAGCTCGCGCCGTAACCTTTCGATGAGCATAGGCGAAACATTGCCGCCGCCGTTACCTCGTACATCAATTATCAACGCCTTCTTGCGCAGTTGCGGGTAAAAGTATTTTACAAATTCGTTCAAACCCGTAACTCCCATATCGGGAACGTGTATATAACCAACTTTGCCGTTTGTTGCTTTATCAACTTTAGCGATGTTTGTCTGCACCCAGTTGTAGTAATATAAACCGCTCTCATTGGCAATCGGAATTACAACAACATCACGACTTCCCTTTTCGGTGGGCTGCGAGTTGAGTTTCAACTTTACTTGCTTACCGACAGTGTTTACAAGCGGTTCGAATAAATCTGTCAATCGGTTAGTCGGCTTATCATTTATAGCAATAATGTAATCGCCCTCTTTGGCGCCTACGCCAATTTCAGTTAAAGGAGAGCTGATGTTTTTGGTCCAGTTCTCCCCTTTCAAAATCTTTTTAATTTTAAAATATTTCGATTGTGCATCGCGCTCGAATTGTGCGCCTAACAATCCGGTTTGAATTCTTTTCGGACTTGGTACATCACCTCCGCCGACATAAGCGTGGCCTGCATTCAATTCTCCGATCATCTCACCGATTATGTAAGTTAAATCAGCACGGTGATTAACGAACGGAACAAGGGGCTCGTAATTTTTCTTTACTGCTGCCCAATCCACTTCGTGCATATTTGGTGCGTAGAAGAAATCGCGCATCTGTCGCCACGTCTCGTTGTAAATTTGTTTCCATTCGGCGTGGCGGTCTAACATCATTTCCATACCGCTTGTTTTCAAAAACTCCTTCAGTTCTAATTTTGCTGTGGGTATATCAATAACAGCGTATTGCCTGTCCTTTGAAACTAACATCTTCTTGTCGTTAGCTGAAATTTCAAAACCGTCTATACTTCCTAATTCGGTTTCTTTGAGTTTATCAAATTCATACATCTTTAAGAACGAGAGCGTGTCTTTACTGCCGCGTTTGATGTAATACAATTTATCGTTTACCGAAGCGAGACTTCTGTAATCAGCCGCATCTATTGGTAGTGCAGCGATACGGTCTTTGATACCATCAACATCAATATTTAGAACTACTTCTGCTTTCTTTGGTTTATCATCTTTCTTCTTTTCATCTTTTTCCGGTTTATCTTGCTTAGGTTCATCTTTCTTAATTTCAACTTCATCGCTCTTTGGCTCGAATGGTGATTTAATTTCTTTATTCAATGTAACAAGATATATTTTCGACATATCTAAATAAATGTGGTTCCATTCGGTGCGGCCATAGATTGGATTAAAATCACGGTCGGAAATGAAGTACAAGTATTTACCGTCAGAACTGAAACATGGTCGAGTAGACGAATACATACCAACTGTTACTTCAAAATTTTTCTCCGTTTCGAGTGAATATAAATACACTTTTGTCATTCCTTCGGCTTCGGGTTTTGCATAACTGATCCATTTGCTGTCTGGCGACCAAACGTAATCATTAATTTCCCACAGAGTTGCTTGCACAACATCTTTTACTACTTTTGTGTTGATGTCGAGATAACGGAGTCGCTGCATTTTATCAGCCCACATTATTTTACGGCTGTCGGGCGACCAAGATATTTGATACTTGTATGTATCGGAGCCAGTAGTTAATTGTTGAGCCGTGCCTGAATTATCGGCGGGGACCAGATAAATTTCATCCTCGCCTGTTGCGTCCGATATATATGCGATATATTTCCCGTCCGGCGACCACAGCGAATTGCGTTCGTGAACGCCCGGAGTTTTAGTAAGATTGCGGATGTTGCCATATTTTTCCGGAACTGTAAATATATCACCGCGAGCGCCAAACAAAGCGCGCTTGCCATCGGGAGATATTTCGTAATTCGTGATTGATTTGTTCGCATCGAATAACTGTGTTCTGCCGGTTACTAAATCGTCGGCAATTTTGATTGGAATTTTTTCTGCCTTCTCTGTAGCAACATCGAATCGATAAATGTAACCGCCGTTTTCAAACACGATAGCATTTGAGCTGCCCGATGGAAACTTAATATCGAAATCTTTAAAAGTTGTTAATTGCTTTGTTTGTTTTGCAGCAATATCATAAACGAACAAATTCATTCTTGTGTTTTCATCACGGTCGGAAAGGAAGTAAATTTTGTTTCCGATCCACATCGGGATAATATCCTGTGCGGGATTGTTGGTAATGTTTTCGGTTTTCTTAGTCTTGAAATCATGAATCCAAATATCGTCAGCCATACCGCCCCGGTAACGTTTCCAAGTTCTGAACTCACGAAACACACGATTGTATGCTAACTTTGAATCATCCGGTGAAAATGAGCAGAACCCACCGCGCGGTAATGGAAGCTGCTCAGGAATTCCTCCATCAACAGATGCGAGATACAACTGCCCTTTAAAATCATTAAACTCGCGCATACGCGAACGATAAACGATGCTTTTATTATCCGACTTCCACCCCATCACGAGATTGTTCGGTCCCATTCTATCCGAGACATCATCGCGTCCTAAAGTTGAAGTATAAGTTAAGCGTTTCGGGACGCCGCCTTCTGATGGTATTATATAAACTTCCCGATTACCGTCGTACTCACCTGTGAAAGCGATTGTTTTGCCGTCGGGTGAAAACCGTGCGTACATTTCGTAACCTTCGTAACTTGTAAGTTTACGTGCAACTCCGCCGTTTGAAGACACTGTATATAAATCGCCTGCGTATGTAAATGCAACTTGGTCTTTGTGAATTGCTGGGAAACGCAGGAGGCGTGTTTCGTCTTGTGAATTGGCAAAAGCGAAACCGATTAAATATAAGAATAAAAATAATTTAGCTTTCATAAAATTCCTTTCTGGTTATAATTTATAGTTCATTACCGGTTTCGTCGCACAAAATTATTTTACCGAAACCTAACTTCTCAATTTTTTCTCTTATGTTTTTTTCATCCCCTACAACGACGACTGTTAAATTTTGGGGATGCAAATATTTTTGGGCAGCGCTCTGTATGTCTATCGGAGTGATAGCTTTATAATTTTCGACTAATGTTGAGAAAAAATCATCGGGCAGATTAAATAATTCCAAAGCCATTAATTGACCCGCAATCTGTGCCGGTGTTTCAAAGATGCGAGGCAAGCGTTGTATAACTGCGGTTTTGTATAACTCGAATTCAGAATCGGTAACAAGTTCATCTCTGATACGATTGATTTCTTTTAAGAATTCAATTAACGCACTATCTGTAACTTCAGTTTTCACACCTGCATAAGCAACGAACGGTCCCGCCGACTTACGCATCGCAAAATTCGCATAGGCGCCGTAGGTATAACCTTTAGCTTCTCTTAAATTCAAGAACAGTCTTCCGTTCGATGCACCTAATATCTGATTTAAAATGTTTACTGCATAAAAATCGGGTGAGCGGCGTTCAATCCCAATGTTGCCAATCCTTATCTGCGATTGCGGGGCTTTATCTTTATTGACCAAATAAATCTTATTTTCAGTTGATATTGGGGGATTAAATAATTTGGGAGGTGGAATTTTCTTTTTTTTCCAGTTACCGAAAAATTGTTTCACAACTGCAACTGCTTCAGTTTTAGTAATGTCCCCAACGATGATCACAGAAGCATTATTTGGTGCGTAAAATTTATTGTAATACTCTTTCAAATCGTTGAGATTAATATCTTTTACGGTTTCTTCGGAGCCATCAACTGATTGACTGTATGGATGTTGCGAACCAAATACTTTTGCATTGAAAATATTACTGGCTATAATATCCGGACGAACTTTCTGGGATAGTAAATCTGTGAGCAACTCGCTTTTCAATCTGTCGAATTCGTTTTCGGAAAAATTTGGATTCAAGATAATATCCGAAAATATTGTCATCGCTTTGGAGAGATGTTCTTTGAGAGTTAACAAACTGCCGATACTCGCATCGTAGTTTGCCGATGTTGCAGCAGATGCCCCTATAAAATCCAATTCATCTGCAATTTGAAGAGATGTTTTGGTTTTTGTCCCTTCATCAATCATATCGGCAGTTAAACTTGCAACGCCAGCTTTTTCTGGAATATCAGCATCGGCGCCAGAACGGACAACAAGCTGAATTTGAACTACAGGTAATTCGCGATGTTCGACTACCAAAATGCGTAATCCATTATCGAGCGTTACCCTCTCGATTTTCGGAATCGACATCTTAAATGAGGGACCGGATTGTGGTTCGACAGAGCGGTCGAGTTGTGCGGATGTAGATCCAATAAATATAAATATTAATAGAAAACAGACAACTGATTTTAAATATATTTTATTCATAATTATTCTCCTGCCTGAAATTCTAATTTACCGGTTGGAACGACACTTAAAATTACTCTCCCTTTGTTTTGCAAATATTTTGCAGCAACATTTTTGATATCCTCTTTAGTAACCTTCTGATAACGTTCAAGATCAAAATTGAAGTTTCCCGGATCGCCTAAAAAAACATTATAGTTGTTCAATTGGTCAGTTTTTGAGCCGAAGCCGCCAACTTGCTGCAAGCGATAAATAAAACTTGCACGGGTGCTGTTTTTCACACGCTGCAATTCCCTATCGGAAATACCTTCTCTAATAATTTTTTCAAGTTCGGCAGTAACTTCAGTTTCGAGCTGTTTCAATGTTTGATCGGGTTTACCCGTTACAACAATCCCGAAATAACCGCTTAATTCCTGACCATACTGGAAGGCGTAAACTTCCTGAGCGATTTGCTTTTCGTAAACTAACGATTTATATAAACGTGCATTTTTACTCTCCGCTAAAATTTGTCCGAGTAAATCGAGTGCGGCATCGTCATCAGCAAAATTGGGAGTCGATAACCAATAAATATATAATCGGGGAAGTTCTACTTTGTCTTCTAACAATAATCTCTTAGCATCACTTAAATTGTGGACGATGGGAGTAGCCTTAGGAACAACAGGAACTGGTGGAATATCACCGAAATATTTTTCTACTAATTTTTTAGTTTCGTTTATGTCGATGTCGCCTCCGATACATAAACTTGCATTATTAGGTCCATAATATTGCTTAAAGAAATTTTTAACATCATCGAGTGAAGCAGCATCTAAGTCTTCTTGTGAACCAATGGTAAGCCAATGATAAGGTGCATCGGGAGGATAAAGTTTTGGTATGAGTTTTACATTTGCCATACCATAAGGTTGGTTTTCATAATTTTGCCAGCGTTCGTTTTTCACAACTGCACGCTGAATATCAAGTCGATCCTGTGTAATTGCTCCCAACAGAAATCCCATCCGGTCAGACTCAAGCCAGAGAACTGGTTCCAAATAATTTTTCGGAATTAAAGTCCAATAGTTTGTCCTGTCGTTACTCGTTGATCCATTGTTCAGTCCACCTGATCCATCTACTACTTCATCGTATCTTCCGTCAGGAACATTCTCGGAACCTTCATACATCAGATGTTCGAATAAGTGCGCGAAACCGGTCTTACCTAATTTTTCACGTGCCGAGCCGACATGATACCAAATATTTGTCGAAATTAAAGGAACTGAGTTATCTTGATGCAGGATAACTTGTAAACCGTTCGGAAGAATATATTTTTCGAATTTAATATTTACTTGGGAAATTCCTAAAAAAGAATTTGTAAAAATAAGAAATAATAAAGAAAAGAGAATAAATTTCATTTGATGACCTATAATTATTAAAAAGACGCTTCAATTTAAACAACTTTTAGGTAATGTTCAAGGATTTAAACGAAAAATTTTGTTTTCTTATTTTTGGTTGAGAATATTTTTATATTATCAGAAATGAAAAAATATTTTAACAAGCTTTAATATTTTGATTTTTTGTAGCTACTTTTTACGGCATATTAATTGCTATTAACAATTTACTGTATAGACAATAAATCGTATTGAGAACTAATAAAAACTGAGATATATGCGAAATATATTAAAACTTACGACGTTAATTTCACTAATGCTGTTGCTTCTTGCAGGTTGCTCGAAGGAAAAGGATGATATAACTGAACCGATAGACGAACGGCTTGTTGGTACGAATTCTTGCGTTGGATGCCATACAAATTATGAAGCTTTAAAAATTTTAGCTGACCCTGAAACCCCGCCTGAAGATGGTGGTGGTTGTGGAGGTGCGACTCCATACTTTCCGCCATACGACCGAGTGTATATGGGAGGTTCGGGTGCACAAAATTTTTTGAATTCTTCTCACGGTAAAAAGGGTTGTGTGTATTGCCATAGCGGTGTGGATAATATCATCGATAAAAATAAAGCCCATTCAAATAATTTCATAAGTAACCCATCGGGTGTAGAAAATAATAAATGCCAAGTTTGCCATTCTTCCATTTACCGAAGGTTCCAAAATAGTTTACACGCGGAAGGTTGGGGACAAAAAAAACGGGTTAGTTTACGTGCGGGATTAACTTCGTATGATCAATTGACAACAATAGCAAAAAAAGAATACGATAAAAATTGTGGTAAATGCCATGCAACTTGTAGTAAGTGTCATATCTCACGACCTGCTGCTTCTGGCGGTGGTTTGTTATGGGGACATGAAATTAAGAAAACTCCAAATATCCGCGACAACTGCACTGCTTGCCATGTTAGCCGAGGTGGACATGCATATTTTGGTGAAGGTATTGGAACCGTACCCGACGTTCACTTAACTAAACTTGGCAACGGGCACTGCATCAATTGCCATACAAAAAATGAGCTGCACGGCAACGGAGTTAAATACGAACAACGATATCAAATGGCACTGTTACCAAAATGTGAAAACTGTCATACAGGTCTGGCAACTTCGAATCAATATCATTCAAAGCATCTTAATGATTTGAGCTGCTCAGTTTGTCATTCACAAAATTATAACAACTGTGGTAGCTGTCATGTTGGCACAGGCGCCCGCATCCCTGCTTATGTGGGTTATAAAATAGGAATGAATCCGATTCCACAAATTAAAAAATATAAATACGCTGTTCTTCGTCAAGCTCCCGGAGCGCCTGATGCTTTCGAGAATTGGGGAATCCCAAATCTTACAAATTTTGATATTGAGCCTACTTATAAATACGCTACACCACACAGCAATATAAAATGGACTTCTCGTACAAGAGTTGAAGCAGGTAAAGCATGTTATGACAACTGTCATATTATTGATGGAAGGAATAAAGGGATATACCTTTTCAGATCAGACCTTCGAGATTGGGAAATTAATGCTAATAACAGCGTAGTGGTTGACGGTAAATTACCGGCAGGATGGAATTAATAAAATTAAAAATAAATAATAAATAATAACATCAACATTTAATTAAAGGATAAACCATGAAAAAACTAAACTTATTTTTGCTTATCGTTATGGCGTTCTCATTATTTATAATGGGATGTAAAGATGATGCAGTTACACCACCCCCTCCACCCCCTCCAGTTAACGAGTTTCAAGTATTAGCTGAATACTTAGAAGGTGCCGGAGGCGATTATCTGAACGTTGCCGCACCAGTTCTTATAGATGCCATCGATGTTTATAACGGTCTCGACTCAATCGGCATGTCTCAAACGGTAGTTGATTTACGCACAGCGGGCGATTTCACTGCGAAACGTATGAAATGGGCAAAAAACACTACATTAGCCAACTTAAGAAAATATGTTGACTCATTGAATGTTCTTACAGCAAAGCCGGCAAAAATTGTTCTCGTTTGTTACTCAGGACAAACCTCACAGTATGGTGCTTCGCTAATGAGATTATTAGGACACACAAATGTTACTTCAATGAAGTACGGCATGAGTGCATGGGATTCAAGTTTAGCACACAATTACTGGTGGACAAAACGTAGTAATGCACGTGCTGGCCAATTTGTAACAGACTCAGTTGCAAAAGCTCCAATTGGAGCTACGCCTGTTTTGAATACCGGAAAAGCTACAGGGCGTGATATACTTATAGCACGTGTCGATACTCTGTTACAACGAGGATTTACTGAAGCCACTATTTCAGAAGCAACTGCTTTCGGTAATCCAAGTGGCTATTATATTGCGAACTATTGGACGATGGCAGATTATACAACTTTAGGACATATTCCAGGGGCAAAACAATATACACCAAAAGTAGACTTAAAATTAGCAACTAATTTAAAAACTCTCCCAGCTAATCAACCTGTGGTAATATATTGTTGGACAGGTCAAACGAGTGCCGCAGTTGCTTCTGTCCTAAGAATATTAGGGTACGATGCAAAATCACTGTTATATGGAAGCAACAGCATGATATACGATGTTTTATTGGGCGCTGCAAAAACCACTTTTAAAAGAACTGATATCAAAGATTTACCAACAATTTCAGGATAATTTGTATCATCAAGTAAATAATAAAGCCGTCCATGATTATCGGGACGGCTTTATTAATACCCACGTGTGAATAAAATTATTTTAGTAGAATTACTTTCCTGGAATTAATCATAAATAGTTGTCCTGTTTTACTATCAACCGCTGTTAACCAGTAACAATAAATTCGCGACAAGATCTTTATCGAAATATATTTTTATTTTTCATCAGACATATCCATTCCAAGTCTGCCAAATCCTTCTTTCTATCATATTTTCTTTTAATTTTATTTCTTCAGCACCTGCCATATAAGCACACCGACAGTTGCAGTACTCAACGATATGGATGCCCACTCACGCAAAATTTGCAATGTGTTAGCGGTTTCTTTCATCTTCATTGGAACCATTATTGTAGAACCTGATAATATTTCCGAATCAGGTATCAGGAAAAAGCCGCTCGATTCCCACTTCTGGCGGTTTGGTAATACTACTACTGTATTCGATTTTTCTCCATTTTCAGTTACACCACCAGCTTGCTTTAAATAATAGGAAAGAGAAGCTCCTTTAGTATATGGTACTGATGACGGCAGCTGAACTTGTCCTTGCACATATACAACACCCGGATCGCGCGGGATAATAATTTCGTCATTCTCTTCCAAAATGAGGTCTGCCAGACATCCAGGATTTTTTAATACATCCCCAATATCAATCGGAACATCTTCCTGTGCCAGCCGCATTGCTGTAGTTTGGGATTTTCCGAGTGTATCAAACATCGGTGATATTGTTTGGGATATATTTTTTAAATCAACACTTCCAATATCCGTTGACCTGAAGAACCGGATTCCTTCTTTGTAGGCAGTTTCTTTAAATCCGCCAATGCGTTTGACTAAATTAGATAACCTTTCACCCTCATATTGAATTGCATAAACGCCGGGATATTTTGCTTCGCCTTTAACTGTGACTGTTTTTGTTTTTTTAAATTCCGGTTTCATCCTTATGGATACGATATCAAAATCCACCAATTCAATGTCTTTTGAACGTTCGCTTGTCCAGTAATCCTCCGGTAAGGATGTATGGATGACTTTTGATATCTTTTTTTCTTCGGTTGTATCGAGTCGGGCAACATCAATTCGTGAAAGGTCAGCACCTATCTGAGTTCCACCGGCTGTAATAATTAAATCGGCAACTGTCATTCCTTCTGCTCTTTCGTATCTGCCTGGGTTACGCACAGCTCCATTAATAATCACATACTGAGGTGGTTTAAAAAAATCTTTATTGTAAATTGTTACCATATCCAATCGCTGCAATTTTGGGTTGTTATTTTCATCCCCTCTTAAAGCAAGCTCCAAATTAAACGAAAGAACCTCCTTCTTCTTATCATCCAGACGGGTTCTGACAATAGTAGCACGTTCCATGAATGCATTTTCTTTCAAGCTGTCGGCTTTCAATATTAAATCTTTAACGGTCATATTGTTGGTAATCGCATATCTTCCCTGTTTCCATACATTTCCGTGAATAGTAACAAGATTTTCTCTTTCTCGGTTAATTGACAATACTGAAACTACATCACCATCTTCCAAAATAAATTTATTTTCCATCAATTCATCTTTAGTATTAAAATCCAGATCGATATCGAGAACATCCTTACCATAATCAGTTCTTTGATCAAATGGTATTATGCGTTCAATATGTATTCGCTTTAAGTAGGCATCAAAGCTTAAACCTCCTGCCATCATAATCAGGTTAGCAAGATTATCGTTTTGATTTAATTCGTATATAGCATTTCTAAAAACACTTCCTTCGATAGCAACTCGTTTACCGGCAGGAGGAAGAAATAAAACATCGCCATCTTGCAACCTTACATCGCCTGTTTTTCTACCATATAATGCAAACTCATAAAAGTCGGCTTCGCCAATTGTTTTACTGTCCCTGATGATTTGTAATTTACGAAGCGAACCATTCACATTAGGACCTCCCGCATAGTATAATGCAGTAAAAGCTGTTGAAAACCCACTCAATAAATAACCCCCCGGCTGCTGAACTTCGCCCATAACAAAAACTTGTATGGTTTTTAGCCGCCCAAGCGATACATCTAAAAATGTGTTTGCATCGGAACCGCCGCCGCGTAATCCTTCGTAAACTTGACTCATTTGTGTTAATAATTTTTGTTGGGCTTGCTTCACTGTTAAACCTGCAATCTGAATTATTCCAACATTCGGAATAATTATAAATCCATCTCTCGTAACAGTCAGTTGATACGTTAACTGCGTCTGCCCCCAAACGTTCACGATTATTTCATCTGACGCTCCAATCTGATACGATGCGGGAGTCGGAACATTTACGAGCGGTTCGAACGTACTCGGTGCTAATCGAAATATATCGAAACCATAAGGTGGCAATGAATCGGCAGGCGGGCGATTACGGAAAGCGGGTACGGACACAATTTTGGAGCGAGGCGCTACCTGAGTTTGAAGAATCTGTCTTTCTAACTCTGTAACTTTCGGTGGTTCGATTGTAGCCTTAGCCGCAGTTTCTTGTTTAAAATATTGTTCGAGGTCAATATTTTTTTCGCGGGCATACTGTATTACTTCCAACTCGCTGATACCGAGTTGAGCAATTTTTGAGCGTAACTGCGAAGGTGATAATGTTGATAATTGACCAGACTTGGCTAATTCAATTAATTTTTCCTTGCTGAGAAGCTCCACAACCTGTGAAAAATTTATTTGTTTAATTGTTAATAAAAGAATTGATAATACGATAATACGATATTTCATAACCATTTAAATATTTAATTTTTGATGTTTAAATATACTCATTTTTTATAAAAATTACACATTAAATAAAAAAGAGCCAATTCCGTTTTGAAATTGGCTCTCTGTTAAATGGAGGCGGCTAATTATTTGAGCAGCAACATCTTATTAATAAAGACTTTTACACCTGCATTCAATTTATAATAATAAATTCCACTTGTTAAATTATTTTTTATAGTTAATGAGTTGAACGGAACTGAATAAAATCCTGCTTCTTGTGGTTGATCGACGATAAGAGCAACTTCACGCCCTAACACATCGAAAACAGATAATCGAACGTGTACCGCTTCGGATATTTGATAACTGATATTCGTTGTCGGATTGAACGGGTTTGGATAGTTTTGAGAAAGTGCCGTTTCGGTTGGAAGTTGTGCCTCGAACGAACTGATTCTTTTCAAAGATATGGTACTTTCTAATTCGTCATTAACCATCGTGAAACCGGATCCTTTCATATCTGCAAGAATAGTCGATCCGTTTGTTAAGTGATATTTTGAATTATCCTGCACTACGTTCCATGCGATGGAAATTGGATATGTAAGTGATTGCAGCACAACTCTTTTTCCATCTGTTTGAGATTGGTTGAACAATTCAAAAAGCCGATGTGTGCTAAACCTTACATCAAAAGAAGGTTGAGGCGGCAACGGTGGAAGTTCATAAAAACTCCGATTTTCTTCATCTGCTTTGTCATCCGAGAAATACAGAGTTTGTGATTTTCCTGTAGCATCTTTAAAAGTAATTGAATTGAATTTACCAACACTTTCTGTAATCACATTCATTTTAGAATAGCCAGTTCCATTTTTCAATTTTAAAATACCATCTTCTGAAACTTTAACCCAGTAACCTTTCCCAGGTTTTAGTGAATCGGGCTGACTGTATCTTTCCGAAAAACCAAAAATGCCCGCAGAAATTATTGATGTTGGGACTGATGTGATATCATTAACAGAAAGTGGAATGGAAAGATTTCCGATCAAATTCCATCCTGCATATACATTTATTGAATCCTCTTCTACCGGTACACCCACAAATTTTTGGTTAACAGGTGAAGAATATTTAATCCAGAACCCATCAAGATATGAGAGAATATCGGCAACAGAGTAGCCGCTTGATGGAGAATATGTGAACGCTGTTCCGGTTGAGGGAAGGAGAATCGTTTTACGATTTTCTGCTGTTCTCATAGGAATTGAGGCAATATTCCAATTTGCATCATATAGAACAGAATCCATAATACCAATTGTAAAATTAAGGCTGGAAGCAAATTTTACAGGTTCGCTCCCAATCTCACTGATTTTTATCCGGGCTAGATGAGTCGTTGGTTCGTTAACCAGCCATTGTTCAGAGCCGTCGTTTGGAGTGCTGTTGAATAATACATCGTAAGATAGTCCTCCATCGCGAGATAATTCTATCTTCATATTATCTCCTGCCAGATATGAAGACCAAGAGATATCATAAGTGTTATTCACGAGCAAACCTTCATTCCCAGTCGGAAATGTTAGAGTGAGGAAAGAAACTAGAATAGTAAAAGATGCATCGGAAATGTCGGTGAGAGAAGGAACCTCAACGCTAGTAATTTTTATTTTAACTTGATTAGATGCAGGGCCAGTAACAATCCAAGGTTCTGAACCATCATTGTCAGTTTCAGGAAATAATGTTTCGAAAGCTATCCCATTATCGCGTGTGATTTCGATACGAACTTTTCCATGAAGATTTGCTGAATTCCATGTAATATTTCGCACGCTATCAACATTCCAAACTTCGCTGCCGTTTGGCGACGTTAAGGTTAATGATGGAGTTACGATTGAAAAGAAAGTGCTTGTGAAATCAACAATTGAAGGATTCTCAATACTTGAAACTCGGATTTTGCAAAAGCTAGAATTCGGACCAGTAACAACCCAATCTTGTTCACCGTCGTTTGTGGTGCTGGCAATAAGAGTAGTATAGGTAGTTCCATTATTTCGAGAAATTTCAATTTTGACATTTCCTGTATAATTAACAGCCGCCCATTTCAAAGTTTTTGTGGAACCGACGGGCCAAACTTCACCTCCACGCGGATTGAATACGACAAGGGGCTGGATACCTGAAATCAAAAGTGAAAAAGCTTGGCTACCACCACTAAGTATTCCTTTGTGCTTAATTTTTATTGCATAGTTTCCAGCTATTGGAGATTGAATCCAAACTTGTTCAACATTATCTCTGAAATTATCGCCGGTTGTGGCAGCGGTAGCTGGATTGCTTGGATTTAAAATCCAAGGGAAAAATGTTGAAGCATCGCGTGTAAGAGTTAAATCGAGGTCGTTAACCAACATCGGGTTTGGTGGATTAAGGGATGCAGGTGGTGGTGTTCCCGCTGGATCAGTCCAACAAATTGTTGCTCTTATAGCTGCTGTTTCTTTACCCGGAATATTTATTACAATACTATCATTATTATTCAAAACCATTTCTCTGATATTATAATTATTCCCAGCATTTTTATCAGAGGTAATTAATTGTGCGGCTTTTAGTGTATTCATTAACCCCCAACCAAACCGATAATCGGGACCGTTAGCCGATCCTGCTTCGTCGGCGGTGTGAATAATTAAACCTTTCATTGTTGACCCACGCAATGGAGTTGTACCATTTAAATTCCTGTGATGTTGCAACAGTAATCCAATTGAGCCGGTAATATTTGGAGATGACATTGAAGTCCCATCATAAGTATCATAAGCGATATCGGAAGTAGCAACAGAAGATCTCAAACCAACGCCAGCGCCCACGATGTCCGGTTTAATTCTTCCATCATCTGTAGGTCCCCATCCGCTGAATGAGGACATGACAACGCTACCTGACCCTGACCATCCACCTGAAATAATATTTACCGCCCCAACCGTCATAATATTTTTTGCCGTTCCATAATATGGAATACAATCATATCCGAGTGCTCCGCCATCCACATTACGAGGGGCGGTTACTAAAGTCCATCCACCTCCTCCATCAGAAATATAATGCTCAACAGTACCAGTAGGACCTTCGCCGCGGTCATTACCCGCTGATTTAACTATCAGATAATTAGGTGCATTAACCATTATGTTGTCCCAATCTCGTGCGCGAGTGCTGTAATATCCAAAACCGTAATCTTCTACAGAGCTAATAGAAGGAGTTCCAAACCAGTACCATCTATTATCGTTAAAATAGCTCCATAGCCATCCGGTAATTTGACCGTAGGAATGATTTGATACCCTTAATCTATTAGTTGCAGCGGCGGTTGCCATCTCGGTTGCATCGCTGTTCCAGTCGTAAGCTCTTAACCTTCCTTGATACGACATACCTTTAGCCGCAGCATCAACACCTGTAGCAATCAGAGTTCCTGCTACGTGTGTCGCATGGTCGCTTAATGTTGATGCGCCATCTCCTAAAATTACTCTGCCTGTTAATTCTTGGTGTGTATTACGTACTTTTCCACCATCCCATTCACCAACAGTATCTGTAATACCTGTTAAAGAAAAACCTCCAGTTCCACCGGGCCAAACTTTGTCGGTCGAAATTGTTTTCGCTGCGTTCAAATTACTTTCGGTAATGTAATAAACGGGGTGATTATTCTCGAATCGCATCAATTCTATTATTGTTCCATCAGGATATTCGGTACGTATAGGTACCTTGCGGGCAGTTGCAATTACTTCAGCTTCAGCTTTTAAACCTTTTTCTATTATCTCTTGCTCGGCAGCAAATTTTAAAAGCCATTCTCGTTGCTTTTCTGTTTGAGCTTGGAGAATAGATGTTGTTAATATGATGATTAGCATCATGTATAGTAGGTAATATTTCTTGTGCATAGATAACCTTTAAATTTAATAATACTTATTACTTATTATTTCAATACAACAGCTTTTTTAGTGATTAACACATTATCAGCTTTTATCTGATAGTAGTAAACGCCTGAAGTTAATTTATTTTTTTGATCAATAGAAAAATCTACATCATAGTAACCGGCTTCCTGGAATTCATTAACTAATGCGGAAATTTCTATACCCAATATATTATATATTTTTAAACTAACAAAAGATGCTTTCGGCAGAGCATACCTGATATTCGTAGTCGGATTGAAAGGATTTGGATAGTTTTGGTAAAGTTGAAATTCTGACGGTAATCCTGAATATTCTTTCTCCGTAAGTTTTAATGTCATCTTGGAGATCGAGGAATTTGTGAGAATTAGTTCCCCTTTCACTACCATCGGATAATCTTTACCGTCAACACTGAATAGTGGTTTGATTTCATCTTGAATATTCCATTGGACAGTAAGTGGGAATTCGATTCCTTGAAACAAGATTGGAAACTCGTTATTAGATTTTAAATTTTTAGTTTCTACAAATCTATTTGATTGAAACCGCACATCAAAAAGATTTTCATAAGGACGGGGTGGAAGTGCAGAAAGCGAATATTCGTCGGTCTGTTCTATATTATTAGAAAAATATAGAACTTGTGAATTATTGAGTTTATCCTTGAACCGGATTGAAGAAAGATTTCTGATAGCTTTCGCAAATTTTAAAGCACTATTTTTTTGTACAGAATTGTTCGGATTAAAAATGAAGCGGCCATCTTGATTAGCTTTCACCCAGACTCCGTCCCCCGGATAGACCGTATCAGTCGATTTGTATCCTTGTTTATACGTGTAGAAGAGAGATGACAACATACCGGGCGGGTCACTCGTGATATTTGAAATGCCGATCGGTACACTAATCCCACCTATTAAATTCCATCCGTTGGAAACAGTTAAGGTATCGAATAAACGTTGAGCGCCAATAAAGAGGGTAGTACTATCCTTGGCAAATTTTACCCAATATCCTTTTCCGTTCTGAATTGTTTCGGTGGTAACATAAGCATTATTTATATACCCAAATATATTTGAGATTGCATCGGGGAATATCTGAGACTTTGAATTTGGAACCGCAATTGAGGGAAGAGATAGTATGTTCCATCCGGCTCTGTATTTGATTGAATCATATACGCCGATGAGAAATACTTCAGAGGTAGAAGAAAAATCAGAATATGCTGCATCACTTATTTTAATTAATGCATGAGCCGTGGTAGGTAAAGAAAAAGTTAAATGTTCGATTCCATCATCAGCGGTTGATTCAGAAAGAGTTTGATAGTTCGATCCCGAATTTTTTGAAAGCTCTATTTTAACGAACCCACTCGTTCCAAACGATTCCCAGGTGATCGGATACTCTGTCCCGATTAAACAATTGTCGTTCAGCAGAGGCGATGTTATAGTAATAAAATCTTGAGGATAAATATAAAAGTTATTATCGCTTTCATCAAAAATACTTGGATTGCCTACCGCCAATATGCGGATACGTGTTGAATTGGATAAAGGATTTTCGGGAGTCCACATTTCGCTTCCGTCATTATCAGTTGTAGCAATAATTGTTTCGTAGCTCGTACCACCGTTGCGTGATAATTCAACTCGAACTTCACCCAACATATTTTGGCTCTCCCAATTTATTGGATAAGGTACACCAACTCTGGGCGATTCACCTCCGTTTGGCGACGTTACTGTAATCGTTGCAGTTCTGATATAAAAGTTTGAGTTACTTACATCAAAAATAGTAGGTAAACTCAGACTTGTTATTTTTATCTTTGCTTCTTCAGTTGTCATCCCACTGACAATCCAATTTTCGCTACCATCATTCGGAGTACTTGCAAATATATCTTCATAATTTAAACCTCCATCCCTCGATAGTTCAATCTTAACATTTCCTGAAACATTAATTGAAGACCACTGAATATTTTTTTGAAAACCGATTGGATATAGTTCGCCTCCATCGGGACTTATGAGTGTGATTGATGGTGGATATTGGATAGAAAAAACATTATTACTGATATCAGAAAGACTCGAAACGGTAGCGCTTGATACTCTTATTCGTGCCTGTGTAGTGGCAGTATTAGGAACTGTCCAAAGGAAAGAAGCCGGACTCGCAGGAACTGATTCAGTAATAGTCAGCCAGTCTGTTCCGTTGTTCATTGTGTATTCAATTTTCACATTTGTAACACCAGTAGAGGTCCAAGTTATCGATTGACTGGTTCCTATTACCCAAGCTTCTCCACCATTAGGAACTGTAACAGTAATTGAGGATGGAACTATACTAAAATTCGCATTTGATATATCAAAGAAAATATTGCCCACTGCTTCTACACGAATTCGTGCTTGTGATGTTGAGATGTTCGGTATAGTAATAATCTCTGATCCATCATTTGGAGTATCTGTCGCAAGTACAAATGGATATGTATAACCACCATCGCCGGAGAGAAGTATTTTAACATTACTGCAATTGACTGGAGAGAGGTTTGTATTTGCAACGTTCCATGTAACCGTTTGTAAAGAGCTGCCTGCCCATGAAAGTGTTGTGTTCGGAGAAGTTACTTGAAACGGTCCCGCAGTATTTGTTACACTAAAAGAAATCGAATCCCATCCCACGCCCCCGCCGCCTGAGCGGTTATCGCGGGCTGTTAATCTGAATTTCAATCCCCGCGCATATGAAGGGAGAATTTCACCCATAACTTGTGTATTATTAATTATATCGGCTATTTTCGGAAATGTACGCGATGGACTTGTAACTCCTCTAAAACTTCTGAAAATGGGTGCCGTTCCCACAGGTGAATTGGGCGCTCCGGCAGCTCCCAAGTCATATTCCTCCCAGCAATAAGTAAGTGGATGATTATTCGGATCAGTCGCAGAACCGGTTAAAGTAAAAGGAGTGTTAATAGGAATTGAAAAACCTCTCGTTCCGGCATTTACCACGGGTGGATCATTTCCGGTGGATGTGATAACAGGGCAACCATTCCCGGAACCTAAAGTTGTATAAGTAACAATTTCCATAATGCTTGCAAGATGAAAATAATCATGACTGTTCATTTGCAAATCCTGTGGACTACAGATCCCCGCATAAGCCATAATAGTTGAACCGCTGCCGGGTTCATATGCCGTGCTTGCATTTCGATTAGTTCCTGAGCAATTACCAGCATCACCGTTAAATGTATGATTGCCGCCGAACTGGTGTCCTATCTCGTGTGCTACATAATCAATATCAAATGGATCGCCAATAGGTGCAGGTGAGCCGGTAACACCACGTGCTTTATTGCTGGTACGACAAACCACACCCAAACCCGCGACACCACCACCACCAGTGCTATAGACATGACCAATATCATAATTTGCATTACCAATTACAGCATCAAGGTTGGTTTGATTTTGACCCAACATCGTTGTTCCACTGCTGTTGGTATATGGATCCGTTGCAGAATTTGAATAGATAATTATCTCGTTATTAGCTACCAGCACCATTCGAACTGCAACTTCTTTTTCATACACACCGTTTACACGATTGGTTGAGGTAACTACTGCAGCAAGTCCTTTTGCAACAGTACCACCATGATATGCAGTGTATTCACCGGTAGCTGCAACAGCGAGGCGATATGTGCGTAATTGGGTCCCGCTATATTTAGTCAATCCGGTAGCTATCAGATCAGATATTTCCTTTGCCATATCAAAATCGGTTTCGAAGTTACAAATAAATTCTTTCCTTCTGGATTCATCTACAATAAAATCTTTTTTATAATAGCTGATATAATTATCTATATTCCCTCTGCTGTATGGATCGATAAAAACCGTTCCGTTAGCAGAAAGGATCATCGCATGAAATCCTGCGGGTGTTAAATCAAAACGGACTGTAGCAGTCGGATCGTCAATTCCCTGGCCTGCGTAAGTTTGTATCTCTGGATATTTTACGGCAAGTTCTAATTCCATTATCGGTGAATTTACTATGTAAAACCGACTGAATGTTCCATCGGGCATTGGAAGACTGATAACAACTTTTTCTGTTTTTGCGCCTTCTGTAAATTCCCTTGGTGCCTGATTTAAAACTGCTTCCAACTGATTTATATTTAAATCAACTGTTCTATAAAATAATGGGATGATTTGCCTGTCGTTTTTTTCGACAATTGTCGCTTCATTTATGTCGCTCCACAAAGCTTCCGTTTTAACTTGTGCATTGATTGAGTAGCTCATTGTAGTAAAAAGGAGTGTTATGAATAATAAATGGAAATGTTTTAATTTTGTAGAATATTGTAGTTTCATACTTAAAAAATTTGATTGATTTAAATTGTCCAAACTTCATCACCCCTGATATGGGGTGATTTGGATTAATAATAGTTTTATTGCTTACTTAAAATAACAACTCCCTCCTTTAAAATCAATAGGTAGAGGAATTTATTTTACTCACCAATTTTGGGCGGGGTGTATTCAATTTCAGGTTTTATGTTATAACTATATTCACCATTCCAGCTTTTTAGATAAATTTCTTTTAATTTTTTAACGATTTTAAGGTTTTGCACTACCACTCCAATGTTTCTGCCGGCATAAAAATAACTTTTTTCCCAATTGCTCGTTCCAAGCCAGCATCGATCGTCATCAATAATTAGTATTTTCCGATGGTCAACGCGCGCATGAGAAATAAATCCACCCGACCATTCAGGGATAGTGCTCATTTTAACTTCGATATTTGGTATCACCGCTAAACTTTTTAAATGATCGATAGTCGGTTTGCGTTTCGACCAATCGGAAGTCATAACGTGAACCTTCACACCCCTGACTGCCGCACGTCGTAAAGCGTTATCGAGATTTGCATAATATTCTTTTCCCCGTGAGATTGGAGAGTAGGTAAGGACGTGAAAAAATAATTCGTTCTTTGCACTATCTATCAAATTTATTAAGTGTGTTTCGTCCCATAAATTTTTATCAGGAATATGATTAATCGAGCTAAAGGTTGGATAATATTTAATGGTATCCGAGTTTTCCACAATTTGCAAGGGTACTGAATATTTATTCTTAACTACCCCCCTCTTCGCTTCATTACTATCTGGTGAACTCAACTGCCAATCGATTTCGAAAATATCTGTATAAATTTTGGCAGCTTTTTCATCTGTTATTTTAAAACCAAGCTCGATAATATGTTTAAGAGCTCGCCAGTCGAAATTTTGACTGCCTAAAAATACTTCCATTCCATCCACTATAAAATATTTTGAATGCTGCACACCGCCAGATATTTTTCTGTAATCAATTAGGCGGACAGAAATATTTTTCTGCTTTCCCAACATATCCAACGTTTGTGGATAAGTTTTATACATCCCGGCATCAGCAACTATACGTACTTTTACGCCTCTCTTACCTGCTTCGATAACCGATCGTAAAATATCTTCAAGAGGTTCGTTCGGTTCGGTTGAGATATAAAATTGTTCGATATCCAGAGTTTTCTTTGCTCCGTTAATCATTTCCAACCATACTTCATAAGCATTCCGCACGTCAGGATTATCGAAGGAAGTTTCAATCGGGACGCTTTCTACAATTTCAAAATTTTTGAAACCCGCATATTGTCCGAAGCTAACGGAGAGAGAAAAGATCAATAGTAGTAATGATTTGATATAATAGTTCATAAAATATTTTCCATAGGTTGTTATTAAAATCGTTTACTTGTAATTTTCGTAATTATCAATGCTAAAATAATTCCTAACACTCCATCCATCGCATAATGATATCTGCCATAAACTGTGGAAATGAACAAAAGTAATATAATTGGCAGTATCACAAAAAACAAATTTCGATTGTATCGGTATAACATTACCAACATAACCGTTCCTGCGGCACAGTGAGGACTTGGTAAATTGCCACCTGGGTAATGTGCATTCGTGCGAATCCACTCGCCAAAGTATGTGAACAATCCTCCTTCTAACGGTGTCTTGTAAACTTCAGGTTGATAAAATAATGGTCCTGCGATTGGATAAATTAGGAAACCAAGATAAGATAGAAAATATGCGAGTGTTAAATTCAATAAATAATCCTCACCGGCGAGTTTCCCTGATTTCAAATAACAAAATACTGCAACTAAAACTATAAGCGGAACATAAACGGTATATGCGAACATCATTCCCTCGGTCAACCAGGGCACAGTGATCTTATCCAATGCCATAGTTAATTCTATTCCGAACAATTTCTTATCCAAATCAATTAATTGTTGATCCATCCAACCGTTCACAAAAATATGTTGAAGATGCTGAATTTCGGAAAATAACAACCCGTTTACTGCAGCCATAAGTCCGCCACGAGCAAATATTTGCCAAAAGTTCAGATTGATTTTCCCTATAACATTTGAAACAAGAAAATATAAAACTCCAATTATAAATAAATTCCGTGAAACAATTTCCCAATTATTAACTTTTGATGAGAAGATGACGGCAAGAAGCAGTAACAAACCCGTGAATGAGATTACTAAAATGTCGAGTGCTTTAACTCCGCCTAATGCGGAAGAATTTTCAGGTGAGGATAATCTAATTTTCATTCAGCAAGTTTTATTTTGTAATTAAGATAAAAACATCTAAAGCGATTCCAATTAACCAATGAAGCAAAAACGGATAGACGATTGAGCGTGTTCTCAAAGCGAGGACGCCGAACATAATTCCGGCGGGTATGGACATAAATATTTCGCCGGCTGGATAACCTAAATGCCACAGACACGACGGTATCGTTTGGATTAAAATTGCATTCCAATCGCCGATATATTTTCGCATACCGAAAAGTAGGAAACCGCGAAAGAAAAACTCCCAAGCGGTATAGAAAAATAGACCACGTGTAATTTCCATGGTATGGAATATCGATATATCTTCTAACGCACCTTTAAACAAGGGATAAAAATCGCGCATCTCTTTTTGATATGCGGCAGGGAGTAAAAAGGCAAAGGCAATAAGAGGGAATAAAACTGCAACTGCTACAAAACCTCTCCGTTTGTCGCCAAGTTGAACACCATAATCAGTTAATTTTTCTTTTAGAATGAATTTCGTAACGAGCGCCGGAATTACTCCTAATAAAACAAAAGCAGCAATAAAAAAATAAATCACCGAATACCATTGTAAAATTGATTCATCGGCAATCGTTGCATTATAGGCATTAATAAAAAATTCCCGCGAGCCAATATAAGTATGCAGTGTGGGAATAATTGCAGCCATCAGAAGAATAATTGTGGGCTTTACAAATTCCTTTTCGAATTTAATTTCTTCTCCGAATATAAATTTCTTTATTAGCATAAGCAGTTCCTACTTTTGTTTGTTTAACCAATCAATTGTTTGACGCATCGCTTCGCGAAGTGTTGTGTATTTATAACCGAGTTCTTGTTCAGCTTTATTCGATGAATAGGCCCAATCTAATGCGAATGTTTTTACCCACTCAGGAGTAATTAACGGGGTGTCGCCAAATAGTTTAGCTCGCATCTCCTCAAATTTTGAAAAAGTTATTGCCAGAGGATAAGGTATCTTAAATTGGAGAAATCTTTTCCGTGTAATTTCGCTTATCATCTGAAAAAATTGATTGTATGAAACGTTTTCGCCGCCTAAAATATATTTTTCGCCAACGCATCCTTTTTCCATTGCAGCGATATGCCCATCTACCATATCGTCAACGTAACCGTAATTGCCAATACCGTTCCCATCTCCTAAAACTGAACGCATCTTCCCTTTCATATACATTTGAATCATAATTGTAACCGAGTTACTTTCGTTCATCAAGCCGGGACCGAAAACACGTGTTGGGTTTACGGTAATTGCATTCAGTCCTTTTTTTATATATTCTTCAACTACTTTTTCAGCAAGATATTTTGAGTGCTCATAAGTTGTGTAAAATATATTTTCGTTCCGTTTGATTGTTTCGGACTCGGGATTTTTTCCGGTCGGTCCGAAAGTAACGATTGTTGATGTAATTACGATTTTCTTTATTGCGGTTTTCAAAGCAGCATCACAAATATTTTTCGTTCCTTCTGCATTAATCCTAAAATATTCATCTTTATCTTTTGCATAACCGCGCGCGTAAGCAGCGAGATGATAGGCGTATTCGCAACCCTGCATTGCTTCGGTTATCATCGCATAATCAGTAACATCGCCGTAAAATATTTTTATATTCGGATGTTTTAGTGTTGATACATCGGAAGTCTTTCGGCAGAGAGCGTGGATTATTTCGCCTCGATTTGCAAGTTTTAAAGCGAGCTTGTTTCCGATGAAGCCGGTTGAACCTGTAATAAATATTGGCATTAAAGTCCTGTGAAATTTTTATGAAGATAATAAAAATAGCTAAAAATTCAAATTAATTTGAATTTAATGAATTAATCTTTATTTTTGTAAAAATTATTTAGACAAATTAAAATGAGTGCATCAATAATTGCATTAATCGGTATCGGATGGTTGATATTTGCTTATCGCTGGTACGGAAAAAAAATTGAAACAAAAGTAGTTCAGCCAGACGATGCCATTCCGACTCCTGCAACCGAGTTAAACGATAATCAGGATTATGTTCCCACAAAAGCACCTATCCTTTTTGGACACCACTTTTCTTCGATAGCAGGTGCAGGTCCAATCGTTGGACCAATTTTAGCATTCTCGCTTTTCGGTTGGCTGCCAACTTTAATATGGATTTTGCTTGGAACTGTTTTTATGGGAGCAGTTCACGATTATACAACTATGATGGCATCCGTAAGAAGCAGAGGAGTATCAATAACAGATATTACAGAAAAGTCCGTATCGAAAACTGCACGCTGGATTTTTACTGTATTTGTTTGGCTTGCCCTTGCACTTGTTCAAACAGTCTTCGCAGTTTTGACCGCACAAACTTTAACAGAAAAACCGGAGATAGCCATCCCTACAATTGGCTTGATATTTTTAGCGATAAGTTTTGGTTATCTTGTTTACAGGAAAAACATTAACCTGATTACCTCAACACTTATTTCTATAGGAATAATTTTTATCCTAATCCTTTTAGGCGATTACTATCCAATAAAAGCACCTTATGAAACATGGCTTCTTTTATCCTTTGCATACGCATTTATTGCCGCCGTAATACCAGTCTGGGTTTTGCTTCAACCTCGCGATTACCTTTCGATGTATTTGTTGTTAGCCGGTCTGATATTTGGCTTCTTGGGAATATTCGTTGCTAATCCTATAATTAATGCTCCCGCCTTCATTTCGTTCGATAGTTCGACCGGTCCTCTTTGGCCCATCTTGTTCATCACGGTTGCCTGCGGGGCAATTTCAGGATTTCATTCGTTGGTTGCAAGCGGAACATCAGCTAAACAATTAAGGAAGGAATCAGAGGCGAAAAAAATTGCTTTCGGCGGGATGCTTACAGAAGGAGCGCTTGCTCTTTTAGTGGTAGTTTTAATTGGAAGCGTCCTGCATTGGGAAGCTATTCCCCTCGGAACTACGGGAGGGTTCGTATTTCAGAATTTATTAAACCAAAGCGTCAACATTACATTCGGAACAGCTTTCGGGTTAGTCCTTAATTCTCTGGGAATTCCTTTGTTCATAGGAATTTCTTTCGGTGTGTTGATGCTAAACGCATTTATACTTACGACGTTAGATACAACCGTGCGTCTGTCTCGCTACATAGTTCAGGAATCAATCGGTACAAAAATAAAAGTATTTAATAATCGTTATATTGCAGCAGCAATAGGATTGATTCTCGCATATATACTGACAATAGGTGGAAATTGGAAAACGATATGGCCGGTATTTGGCGCATCGAACCAACTCGTAGCATCGCTAGCGTTGTTTGTTGTAACAGCTTACTGGTTTGCTTTCCGCCGCCCACGAAAATTTACACTCATACCGGCAATCTTTATGCTGATTACAACTGAAGCAGCGCTGATATATCAACTATTTTGGCTGTATCTTCCGCAACAAAATTTTATGCTGATAATAATTTCATCTGCTTTGATTGTTTTAGGATTCATAGTAGCAATCGAAGTATATAAAAAAATCAGAAGTCTCGAAACTCAACAGGATTAAACTTATGGCAACAGCACGAACACGAGCATCTTTCATTGGTTTTTTCTCTAACCTATTTTTATTCATCATAAAAATTATAGTTGGATTATACATCGGAAGCATAGCCCTGATTTCCGATGCATTTAATTCGTTGATGGACATTGTTGCCTCCATAGCAACAATCTTCAGTGTGAAGGTCAGCCAGCAGAAAGCCGACAACGATCATCCGTTCGGTCATCAGGCAGCAGAACCGATAGCAGGACTTCTCTATTCAATACTTGCTGGTGTTGTAGGTTTTAATTTTATCAAAGAATCGGTTATACGCTTATTCCATCCGACAGTCGCAAATATTAATTGGCTGCCGTTCACAGTAATTGCTTTTACGATTGTATTAAAATCTATTATGGCTATCCATTTCAAGAAAGTGGGAAAAGAACATCGAAGTCCTGTTATACTTGCAAGCTCCGTCGATAGCTTGAACGATGTGATTGCATCATCGTTTGCACTTGTAGCGATTGGAATAAGTTATCTTGGTTATCCAATTTTTGATGGGATTGGAGGAATTTTGATTTCCTTTGTTATTTTAAAAGGAGGTTACGAAATTGCACGCGACAATATTAAATACCTGATGGCACACGCCGCCGACGAAAAACTTTTGGCAGATGTTGTGCAAAGAACTTTAAAAGTTTCGAATGTTAAAGGGGTGAACGATTTAAGATCGCATTATGTTGGAAATCTCTTTCACGTTGAAATACATATTGAGGTAGATAAAAATTTAGACACAAAAACTTCGCATGATATTGGTAAAGCTGTTCAGCGAGAACTTGAATCGATGAATGAAATAAATAAAGTTTTTGTGCATATAGACCCGGTGTGATTGAGATTTTTTGATATTAACAATCAGTTTTCTATCAGATACTCCGCCATCAACTCCGCTTGTTTCAACACTGTATCAATTGCCTTCTGTTGTTTATCTGGCGGATAGCCATATTTCGTTAGTGTACGTTTCACTAAAACCATAAGCTTTGCTCTGGCACTTTCACGGATCGTCCAGTCAATGGTAGCATTCTTTTGAACTTTCTCTGCAATTTCTTTGGCGATTACTTTCAATGTCTCGTCACCCAATATCTTCACTGCACTATCGTTCACTTCCAGAGCATTGTAGAAAGCAACTTCCTCGGTTGTCAGCCCGAGTTTCTCGCCTTCTTTATCTGCTTCTTTTATCTCTTTAGCAATCTTGATGAGTTCCTCAATGATCTGAGCAGTCGTCAGCAAGTTGTTTTGATACTTCTTTATTGATGCTTCGAGCATTTCTAGAAACTTCCTGCTCTTTACAAGATTCGTTCGCATTCGGCTTTTAATCTCATCGTTCAGAATCTTCTTCAATAATTCGAGCGTGAGGTTCTGATGCTTCATCCCTTGCACTTCCAATAGGAATTCATCAGACAATATCGATATATCCGGCTTCTTAATTCCGGCTGCATCAAAAATGTCAATAACTTTGTCTGAGGTAAGTGCTGAATCCACAATTTGTTTAATCGCAGATTCAATATCGGCGGATGATTTACCTGAACCCGGTCCTTCAAACTTCACTAACCTTGCTCTCACTGCCTGGAAAAATGCTACTTCTTCCTTAATTGCAAGAGCTGACAAGTGTGGAATAGATAAAGCAAACGCCTGACTAAGCAATGTTACTTCTTTCACATAGCGACTCTTTCCATCTTGCAATCCCAAAATATGTTCCTCTGCTTGCAGGATTATGGAGAGTTTTTCTTTGGGATCGCCAGTAAAGAACCGCTTATAGTTAAATCCTGTACTTCCCGGATAATACGCCAAAGGTTCAGCTACCAGAATATCTTTTCTTGTCTTGCTCGTCTCAGTAAACAATTGCCTCACGACTTCAAGTTTTTCAAGCATCGATGCTACAGCTTGTGCTTGTGTTTCAGTTGGATCACCTTTGCCTCCTGAATCTGCGTAAAACTTCAATGCATTCTTCAAATCAGTTGCAATGCCAAGATAATCTACTACCAAACCACCGGGCTTGTCTTTGAAAACCCGATTCACTCTCGCAATGGCTTGCATAAGTGTATGTCCCCGCATTGGTTTGTCGATGTACATTGTATGCAGGCACGGGACATCAAAGCCGGTAAGCCACATGTCACGGACAATTACCATTTTCATATCATCATCGGGGTCTTTCATCCTATCAGATAAGCCCTGTCGCTGCGTCTTTGTTGTGTGATGCTTTTGCATTACCGGACCATCATCGCTCGATGCAGTCATCACTACTTTGATTGCGCCTTTTGTTAAATCATCGTTGTGCCAATTGGGTCTTATCTTGATGATTTCGTTGTAGAGGTCAACTGCTACACGCCGACTCATCGCAACAATCATCGCTTTGCCCTCAACAACTTCCTGCCGCAGTTCAAAATGCGATACAATATCACGGGCAAGATTCGCAAGCCGATTTTCATTTCCGATAATCGCTTCTAACCGTGCCCACTTTGCCCTGAGTTTCTGCTTCTCGGTAATTTCTTCGTCTTCTTCTAACTCTTTATCAAATTCTTCAAGCAGCCGTTTTCCTTCTTCATCCAAATTAACTTTTGCTAAACGGCTCTCGTAATAGATTCTTACTGTTGCTCCGTCTGCTACCGATTGAGAAATATCATAGATGTCAACGTACTGACCAAACACTTGCGGGGTGTTTACATCCGTTCCTTCGATAGGAGTTCCGGTGAATCCGATATATGTTGCATTCGGCAAAGCATCCCGCATATACTTGGCAAAACCGTATGCGATGCGTTGACCTATTACTTCTTTAGTAGTTTTATCTTTAACGTCTTTAAGCGATGCCTCAAAGCCGTATTGCGTGCGGTGTGCTTCATCCGCAATGACGACAATGTTTCTCCGATCTGAAAGCTGTTCATAAACCGAACTGGACTCTGAGCTTGTCGAAGAGTCCGGTAAAAACTTTTGTATTGTTGTGAAAACAATGCCACCGCTCGCAACATTTAGGAGTTGTTTCAAATGTGGTCGGTTGTTGGCTTGCACTGGTTCTTGTCGCAGCAATTGCTTTGATGCTGCAAATGTATCAAACAACTGGTCATCCAAATCGTTGCGGTCGGTGATGACTACGATGGTTGGGTTTTGCATTTCTGGAGCGGTAATCAGCTTACCGGCAAAGAACACCATACTAAGACTCTTCCCTGACCCTTGCGTATGCCAGACAACTCCACCTTTTTTATTGCCATCTATGCCCGATGCTTTGATGCTGCTCTCTATCGCACTGTTGACTGCATAGTATTGATGATAGGCAGCTAATTTCTTTTCTGTCACAACCTGCATTAGACCTGTCTTAGTGTCCGTTTTCTTCGACTTCTCGAATACGATGAAGTTGCGGATGAGGTCTAACAGCGTAGTTGGATTCAACATGCCTTTTAGCAGTATTTCCAATTGCGGAATAAATCTTGACGCTTCTTTCCTTCCATCAGCGCCCGCCCGACCAAGCCCTGCCCGTGCAGGCGGGCGTTCGGGCAGGCTTTTCCATGTCATAAAGCGGTTGAATCCCGCAGATAAGCTTCCTGCTTTGCATTCCATTCCATCCGAGATGACGCAGATTTCGTTGTAGGTGAACAAACTTGGTATGGTTGCTTTGTAGGTTTGGATTTGTTCGTATGCTTTTCGCACCGTGGCAGTTTCATCCGAAGCATTTTTCAATTCGATAACCACTAAAGGAATACCGTTAACGAAAAGTAGAATATCCGGTCTTTTGTTCTGATTTTTCTCAACGATTATGTATTGATTGACAACTAAAAACTCGTTGTTAAACGGATTATTAAAATCAACCAACTCCACTTCGTAGCTTCGTTCGTAACCATCTTGCTGGTATGGGACTTTTACTTTCTCGATGAGGTATTGATGAAATGTTTCATTGTTATGTAGCAGATCAGGCGAGTAAATGCGAAGGATTTTTTGTATCGCTTGCTCTCTTGCATCCTCTGGTATATCTGGGTTGAGACGTGCAATAGAACGTCGCAGGCGATTGGTTAGTATGATTTGCTCGAACGTTTCTCGTTCCGCAGATTCAGCACCTGGAGCAATAGCCAAACCGTGACAATACTCCCAACCCAACGACTGTAGCATTTCGATGGCGAAGGTTTCAATATTATTTTCAGTGATCGTATTCAATTGTCTGAACTATGATTATAATTTTTCATTTAGAATACCATATTTATTTTTCATATTAATCATTTAATCATAAGAATCATAGTTCAGACTTTATATTTTTTGTTAGTGAGTCGTTTAAAATTCAAACTCACTTCTCCAAAATTGATTAGTAAACCTATTTCGAGATTATAAGCTTCCAGATAATTTATGGCTTGTGCAAAATGCACATCTTCTAATTTTGTAATCGCTTTTAATTCTACTGAGACAACTCCCCCTACCAAAAAATCTACTCTTCTTGTTCCGATTTGTTCGTTACGATAGAAAATAGGTATCTCATATTCTCTGCTGAACTCAATTCCGGCAATGTTCATTTCAATTGCCAATGCTCTTTGATAAATAACTTCCTGAAATCCATTTCCTAATGTTTTATGAACCGTCATTGCACAGCCAATAATCTTTTCTGTAAGCGCCGAGTATTTATATTCTTCTTTAATCATTGTCTGAACTATGATTTATCTGATTTTTATGATTCTTGTGATTGTAATTTTTCATTGAACTCATTTAATCATAAGAATCATAGTTCAGACGTATTTCACCACTCATCAACTTTGGTAGCAGCCTATCCCGCAGTTGTGTGAGTGTGCGGATTTGTTCCATGTTGAACATTTCTTTTTCGAACAACGTCTTACCTTCAACACCAAATTGATTTACTATATCTTCTGAGTAGGGAACGAAGTCCATGTTTTCAATTCCAGAAGAACTGATATTCTCTTGTGCGCTTCCAGAACATGTGTTCATGATATGTTCCTGTCCTTCCCTTGATTTTAATGCTAAGTAACCAACTAAATTGCCGTAAGGTACTTTTTCTATTAATTTTCCCACCCGTTGATTTAACCAAATTTGTTTGTCAGTCTTTTCCACAATACCAATTTTACCAATCTCAGCACCTGTCATAGCAATTAGAAAATCACCAGTTCTTATTCTGAATTTATCCTCGTCAACATCTTTTACGATTTCTTCATCTACAAATTGCGTATTTCTAATGTCCACAGAGCCCATACTGATATTTGTAATCTTTATGATTCCAGCAAAGCCCACTTCTTTGAATTTCTCACTCTTAAAAGCAAATCCACCCTGTACTTTTATATACTCTGATAATTTTCCATTCCAAACTTTATCTTCTACAAACCACTGCCTGAACAATGTTTCAGCCAATGCTTCAAGGGTTTTGTTTTGTCGGTGCAGCAAATCTATTTTGTCATCTAAGCTGCTGAGTATGGAGGCGATGGAGCGTTGCTCGGGCAAATAAGGAAGTTCCAAGCAAAGATTATCAAAAACTTCTTTAGGAACTCTTTGCCGTCCTGAAGTACCATCGAAATTCATTTCAGCAAATCCTCTGACTTCATCCCATCGTGATAGGTAGAAAATAAAATCAGTATCGGATACATTTTGCTTACCCCTGAAAACTAAGAACTCCGTTGAGCCAAAACCAACTCCATTCTTTAGTTCTCGAACCTGGCAGATCTTACCATTCTCAAGACAGGGAGTTATACGTGCAAAGAGCGTATCGCCGTTTTCAAACCTTGAACCTCCAGATAATTGTCTCGTAGCATTCGGAAAACAAAACTTCTGTCCATCACTAAGGTCCTTCATTTCCACGAACGAATAAATTTCACCTTTTTGCAATTTTACCGGATGATTGATGTCTACAAAATCAGAAAACTTATATTCCTTCCACTCACTCATATCAGATTTTCTTTCTTCAAGTGTTCCAGCATCTTAACAGTCCCGGAATCCATCTTTGAAAAAGCAAACCATTTTTTACCGAGGTCTTTTAGTGACGCTCCAATGTGATACACTTCGCGATAATCAATAATCAGAAATCTGTCATGCGATACGAAGAACTCCTTGACTTCAACCTTGGGGTACTGATCATTGAACTTCTTTATATCCAGCTCAAGCTGCTTCGATATGTTTTGCGTGAGTATTGTGAGCGTAACTCCCTTTTTCCGCTTCGAAAAAAAAGTCAGCACCGTATCATCTGCATAGTTATCTATAACCACGATTGATTTTTCTGCGGAGCGGACAAGGTTAGCAACGAATTGGTATGCATCGAAAACCTGTCCTTCAAAGAAAATACCTTGTTTGGGTTGAATTTGTTTACCCTCTATAGCCGTGAGTACCTTATCGACTTTTCTATCCGTCTCTATCTGCTTAAGTTCGAGCTGGTCGAGCCGTTGGAAGACTTGGGCGTTTGTCATGAGAAACCGTCGCATAGCAACAAACGCTTTCATGATCCGAATGCTGACGTTCACCGCTGTCTCACTTCTCAAAACCGTTGAAAGCATTGCTACACCCTGTTCAGTAAAAACATATGGCAGGTATTTTCTATGTCTTCCCCTTTTGCTCTTTAAGGTCACAATTTGTGACCTTAAAGTATCCGATACCAAATTTATAGATTGCGTTCTCAAGAGATCATACTCTTTCTCAGTAAGGTGGGACATGAATTCTTCCGGAAATCGCTCTAAATTTCTTTTAACAGCCTGGTTGAGGACTTTTGTTTTAACGCCATATAGCTCAGCAAGGTCACTATCCAACATCACTTGTCTGTCGCGCAAAGTGAAAATCCGTTGTTGGATGTTCTCCGGTTTGATAATTTCCTTGCCGCTCATCCCTCCCCCTTCGCCTCCGTAATAACAATCTTTGATATATTCTCTCGTATCTTCTGATTCAGTTCGTTTTCCTCCGCTATCTGCTTCTCAAGCTCTGTCTTCAGTTGCGTAAACCGTTCTGCAAAATTAAAATCATCTTCATCATCAGCCAAACCAATGTATCTTCCGGGAGTAAGAACATAGTCCTTTACTTTTACATCTTCAATCGTAGTGCTCTTGCAAAATCCGGGGATGTCATTGTACTCTCCTTCACCCGTCCGCCAATTATGGTAGGTACCGGCAAATTGCGTTATGTCCTCCTGTGCCAAATCCCTGTTCTTCCGGTTAATCAAGAAACCGTGGTTGCGTGCATCAATAAATAATATCTGCCGTGCCCGCTTCTTTTTGTTCCTTCGCATAAACCAAAGACATGCAGGTATCTGTGTATTGAGAAACAATTTGGTTGGCAGATTTACTATGCAGTCAATCAAGTCATTTTCAATCAGCGCTTTGCGTATATCGCCTTCGTTGTTGGTTTTAGTCGTAAGTGACCCCTTTGCCAATACAAATCCCGCCAAACCATACGGTGCAAGGTGGTACAAAAAGTGAAGTATCCAAGCATAATTCGCATTTGCCGCAGGTGGCGGCAGCTTCTCTCCTAAAATATTCCATCGTGCATCGTCACGCAGCAGTTCGCCGCTCCAATCGCTGTCGTTAAACGGCGGATTGGCAATTATATAATCAGCTTTCAAATCTTTGTGTGCATCATTGAGGAACGAACCTTCGTTATTCCACTTCACGTTGCTGCTGTCAATGCCTCGAATGGCAAGATTCATCTTCGCCAATCGCCATGTGGTTTGGTTGCTTTCCTGCCCGTAAAGGGAAATGCGGTCTTTGGGATTGAGTGTAAGTTTCTTGCCGTTGTGCTTCCCTGCCCGTCCGGCAGGCGGGTTGTAGTAGTCGCTGTGTGATTCTACAAACTTTTCGCTTTGCACAAACATACCACCACTGCCGCAGCACGGGTCAAGCACTCTGCCTTCGTATGGCTCTAACATTTCTACTAATAAACGTACAACACTACCGGGTGTGTAGAACTGTCCGCCCTTCTTTCCCTCTGCGAGCGCAAACTCACCAAGGAAATATTCAAACACTCTGCCGAGCACGTCTTTGCTTTGTGCTTCTTTTGTGCCGAGAGCAGCACTGCCAACAAGATCGATCAAACCACCAAGACTTTGTTTGTCCAATTTTTCCTGTGCAAACACCTTTGGCAGAACACCGCGCAGGCTTGCGGGATTGTCTTTTTCTATCGCCTCCATTGCATCGTCAACATCTTTGCCAATTGTGGGAAGCTTTGCTCTGCCTTGCAGCCATTTCCAACGTGCAGATGGCGGTACGTAGAAGACTTTCTCAGCGGTGTATTCGTTCTTGTCTTCCGGGTCTGCGCCTTCGCTCTTCTGCTGTGCAACAAGCTTTTGGTACAACTCTTCAAACGCATCCGAGATATACTTCAGGAATATCAAGCCCAATACAATGTGCTTGTATTCGGCTGCATCCATGTTCTTGCGGAGCTTGTCGGCGGCTTTCCAGAGTTTCTTTTCGAGGGGTTCTTCTATGTTATTGTTTTTTTGTTTTGCCATATTATTTTGAGGCTAATATAACAATTTTTAGTCAATAGTCAACATTCCCCATCCCCCTTTAGACCCTACTATTTACACCTTTTCAACTTCAGCTCGTTAGTCAGCCAATCGCACCACTCCAAAATTCCGTGATTGTTGTAGCAGGAGGTTTCAAATATTTTCAAATCCGGATTTATTCTGAGCGCATTACGCTTCGCCAAATCTTTATCGAACTTCAAATAAGGGAGTAAATCGATTTTATTCAATATCATTACACAGCTTTTTAAAAACATTGCAGGATATTTTAGAGGTTTGTCTTCACCTTCTGTTACACTCATAATCACGATGCGGGCGTGTTCGCCTAAGTTGTAAGCCGCAGGGCAAACCAGATTTCCAACATTCTCTATAAATAGAATATCTAAATCGTCCAGTGGTAGTCTATCAACCGCTTCTTCCACCATACGTGCGTCGAGGTGGCAAGTACCATTCGTGATAATTTGAGTTACAGGAATATTGAATTTCGAAATTCGTTCGGCATCCAAATTAGTTTGTATGTCCCCTTCGACAACACCAACCGAGAGCGCCGGGGAAATAAATTTTAGTGTACATTCTAACAACGTTGTTTTGCCGGAGCCGGGCGAGCTAACTAAGTTTGCCGTAAAAACATCGGCTTCGTTGAACCGTTTATGCAAATCGGCTGCTATCTCGTCGTTCTTTTTTAATACTTTTTGCTCGATTGTTACAATTCCCATCATTCTACCTCGATGTTTACAATTTCAAATTCGTTGCCGCTTATGATATCAAATTTCGATAAGCCGCATTTAGGACAATTGATTTCAAAATTTTGCAGTGGAAATTCGTTAGTGCATTCCCGGCATTTTCCAACAATTGGAAGATTTTCAAAAATTAATTCAGCGTTTTCGGATGATGTTCCTTTACTCATTTCAGTAAAATAAAACTGAAGCGAATCATAATAAATACCTGCAAGTTCTCCTACACGAAGATTTACTTTTTTAATACGAACTCCGTTAGTAAGTTCAGTATTGGCTGAAATAATTTCAATTATATTCTTGGCTAACGATGCTTCGTGCATTTTCAATTTCCTCGATTACCAAGTCAACAAAATAAGTTAACGCTCTTTCGACATCTTTCGACAGACCAACACAATACTCTATTTTGGCGGGTTCAACCCCCATAATAATAATTTCGCTTTCCTTGAAATCATCTATTGTAATATGCATTAGTTTTAGAGCGTCAATAACTTTTATTTGATGTGATGATTTTGCATCCGACTCTATTTCAATTTGTTCAAGAGGTAACCGATAGATAGTTCCAGCCGGTTGTTTTTGTTTCACCGCATCGAGAACAATTATCTTCTGAAAGTGATCTTCTAAATTCATAATTTTATAGATGTCAGTTCCTGCATCAAACATTACAACATCACCACATGTCATCTTCTTTCGTAATTCGGAAAGAGCGATTATACCAAATCCCTCATCTGCCAGCAATATATTGCCAACACCTACAACCAAAATTTTATCTTTTGAATTCATTCTTATTTAATTTTTACCTCAACTAAATGTGTAGCGCAGGAAATACAGGGGTCGTATGCGCGGGCAATGTGTTCCAAGCTGCTTCGAATTGCTTTTACAGGTTCGTTTATTAAAGTTTCAACTGCCCCACGCATATCTTTTTCGACGTTTGCTAAATTCTGTGCAGTCGGTGTTATAATATCGGCATCTACAATTCTTCCTTCATCATCAAATTCATAATAGTGATACAGCGTTCCTCGCGGAACTTCGATTGCACCGATTCCTTTACCTGCTTTAACTTCATACTTAATCGGTTCTTCATCTTCAAGTCCATTTTCGACTAACATTTTTACCAATTGTAAAGAACGTTCGATAGAGTGAACCAACTCGATCATCTGAGCATAATTATTGTGCATCGTGTTATGCGAAGGCAAATTAGGAATTAACTTTTGCTGCGCATCTTTTGCTTTGCCTCCGAGGAATTGCCAATTTAAATTTATCCTCGCAAGCGCGCCAACCATAAAGGGCTGGCTGTTGTACAAACTTTGTTTTGCAGTTGAGTGCGACACTACTTTTTCGTGGCAGATATTTCGAAACTCTGCAATCGGTCGCTTAACCCCATCCGAAGTTAGTATGTAATCGCCTAAATAACTGTAGCGGTCTTGCTTGGGTTCGAGTGCCGCATAAATACCGGTGTGGGTTGTATATTCAGGAAGACGGATTTTCGAAAAAAGATCAACGAGCGCCCCCGATAGCTCAAGTCCCTTTTGCAATTCTGAATTGAGTTGCAATAATTCAGTTTTTGTGGGAATGCGTCCGAATCCACCAACGATAGCATTAATTGGGTGAATGGCTCTGCCGCCAATTAATTCTTGAATTGAGTTTCCTAATTTTTTTAAATTTAATGCGACCGTTACTTCAGCCGAATAATCTTTTGCCATTGTGAGAGGACCGTCGTAGCCCAATAAATCAGGAAGGACAAGGCATCCGAGATGCAGAGCGTGGCTCTCAATTGCTTCGCCGTGAAGTAATAGAGCTCTTAGAATTTCTGTTCGTTGCGTAACTTTTATACCGAGCGCATTTTCGCTTGCCATTTGAGATGTTAAAGTATGTCCTGCGGAACAAATGCCGCACACACGCGAAACGATTGCAGATACTTCGGTAAATTTTTTCCCGACAATCAGCATTTCGTAAAAACGTGAACCCTCGAATATATCCATATTAACACGTGTAACTTTACCATTTTCAATTTCAACTTCAATACCGCCGTGTCCTTCAACTCTTCCTAAGTGCGGGATTGATATTATTCTATCTTTTTCCATTCGTTTCTCCATTTATTTTTCGGCTAACAATTTATCAGGAATCCAGGCAGGTGCAGCATACATTGCCATTTTTTGTTCGATATCGTCTTTAGTTATTCCGTGCGTTTTAAACATTGTAACGTTTGCATCGTAATGGGCTTCTTCAATCGGTCCATGACAACCACCGCAAGGAATATTATGGCTCGGACAACGTGCATTACAGCCGGATAATGTAAGAGCACCGCAGCAGACCTCGCCTTGCTCAATTACGAGGCAAGCGTTTTCGCGCATCTTGCATTCGCTGCAAACTGAAAATTGTAGAATCTCGGGCAGGTTGCCCCGCAGCAGTGAAGTTACAACCTGTAAAAACTGATCCTTCTCAATCGGACAGCCCGGAAGTTGTATATCGACTTTTACAAAGGACTTTACAGGAAGAGCGGGCATCGAATCAAGAATATTAATTTCTTCGCCATGCACTTCTCTTTTTAGAATATCTCGTGGAATCTGATTTTTCATTGCAGCAACTCCGCCCCATACCGCACAAGTTCCGATTGCAACCAACAATTTAGCTCTCTTACGAATTGCGTGGAGCGCTTCAAGGTCGCGCGACTGGGCTACTACACCTTCAACGAAAGCAATATCCAATAGAGTTGTGTTATCATTATTTGTTTGAGCCATTTCCCAATCGCGTATATCCAATGCGTTTGCTAAATGAATTAATTCGTCTTCGCAATTCAGGATTGCCAATTGATCGCCGGCGCAGGATGTTAATCCAAAAATTCCAATTTTAGGTTTGTTATTTTCCATAGTCGATTCCATTTTAAAATTCGATTAACTCGGGCATATTTACAATGTCCCAATAGCTAAATATAGGACCATCTATGCAAGTGTATTTATATCCGATGGCACAATGTCCGCACTTCCCGACACCACACTCCATACGACGTTCTAAAGACATTAAAATGTGGTCTTTCGAAAAGTTAAGTTTTAACAATTTATCTAATACAAATTTATAAAAAATTGGCGGTCCGCAAACGGCGGCATAAGTATTCTGTACATCTAAATCTTTTACGTGTTGAAATAGTTCTGTTACCATACCGATTTTACCGCGCCACGGATGAGCTCCCGGATATTGATATGCCTGTTCAACAGTCAACAGACACTCGAGGTCTGTTCGGCGCATCAGCGATTCCATTTCATCCCTGAACAAAACGTCGTCGGGAGATTTTGTCCCATACATTAAAACGACCCGACCAAACTGGCTGCGATTATCAAGTATATAATTCAGTAACGAACGCAGTGGAGCCATTCCAAGTCCGCCGGCAATAATTAAAATATCGTGTCCCTTCATTTCTTCAACCGGATAGCCGTTACCATAAGGACCACGAATTCCGACTAACGAATTTTCAGGTAAATTATAAAGTGCATTTGTTACTCGACCCATTCGGCGGATGCACATTTCGAGTACACCTTTTCGCGTTGGTGTTGAACTGATGGAGATGGGAGCTTCGCCCGTTCCGATAACTGTGATTTCTGCGAACTGACCGGGTTTGTATAAAAATTTATCGTTCAAAGCAGGATCTTCAAACCTGAATAAAAACATATAGTTATCTTCGACCATAGGAATTACACGAACAAGCCGTGCAAGGTCGGGCATCATTACGTTTGATGCACGAGCATTTGTAGAATAATTTAAATGAGAATGACGATCCATTATGCTTCTCCTCTAACTTTGTTAAACACTTCGACCACATGAATTTTTGTTGGGCAGTATTGAATACATCTGCCACAACCCGTGCAACTTGGTTTTCCGTATTGCGATACAAAACCGTTTTGTTTATCGTAATACCGGTTTCGGACACGGTCGGCACGGTTCACACGGAAATTATGTCCGCCTGCAACAACAGCATAATCTTTAAACAAACACGAATCCCATTGACGAACTCTTTCGCCACTGTCAGTTATTAAATTTTGAATATCGTAAACATTGAAACACGAACAAGTTGGGCACACCATCGAACAACTGCCGCAGCATAAACATTTTTTACCAAGCTCTTCCCACACTTCGCTTTCGCGCTGCAGCTCAAGTATGTAAGGTAAGTCGGATGTATCTAAACTTAGTGTGAACCTGTTTTTTCTCTCCTTACGGATTTTTAGATATTCGTTGGTATCTTTTTTTGATACCTCTGCTAATAAATGTTTAAAGTCGGTTGATATATCGTCACCGATACTTGAACCAACAGTAAGTAAGTAAGAAGATTTGAGTTCAGACAAGAAAAGATCGAAGCCGTCTTCAGTGGCATCTGTACCCATCGAACGGCAGAAACACTTATCATCGGGCATACAGCTTAGTCCGATTACAACAACATTTTTCCGGCGTGCAAAATAATATTTATCGGGATAATTTGTTCCGAAAACAATATCCAATATTTTTAAACCATGTATATCGCAAGGATGTAATCCGAATAATACTATTTTTTTATCCGAATCTTCAATCACCTCCGTGAAACCTTTGGTGCTGCTAAAGTTGAATAGCGTATCTTTCGGTTTGAAAAAATATTTTTTAGGTGGATTGATAGTTCGTAAATAATCCATGGCTATTTCTGAAGTATTTTCCATCGGACCGAAGACGAACGATTGATTACTTTTTCTCTTTGGGACATGCACTTCCCCGTAGTTTTGCAGTCCTTCCATAAAAAGCTTGAAATTCGTTTTGGGTAATTTTAATATTTTCATTTCATTTAACTGTTTTATTTATGAAAACTTTTATTTGAATAATTTCAATATATATGCCAAGTGAAATAATATCTAAATCACTCAATTTTAATGATTTACAGGAAAAATTATTACAATTATGATAAGAAACAGAAAAATAAATTTCATTTTTGAGAATTAGAAGGATAATTAAACACAACTTTCATTGTATAATAATAATATTCTTATTCAATATTCAATGCGATACCTCAACACTTGCAGTAAAATAATTTATAAATTCCTTCAATCTCTCTTGTACTGAAATGGATAGTTCTTCCGAAACATCAAATTCATAAGCAGGTATATGGAATAAAATAATAACATCGGGAACTCTGCCATATAAATGCAGACATGCATTCAATATGTTTTGAGGCGATACAAAATGTGTGTTTAATATTTCTGTTGATATTTCAGGTTGAAGCTTGACTTGAGTAATTACACTGACCTCGATGCTTGCATCTATAAAATATACAGCTTCGTAATTAGATATAGTTTGTATTAATTCGGGAGTTAACTGATGGAGTGTTAAAAATTGAAATTGAGGATAAATATTTTTTAGTAAACCAACGGCTACGATTCCTGCACCGTCATCGCCACGTAAAGTATTGCCATAACCAATGACTAAAGTCTTTTTCACCTTTTGACTTCATCAATTAAATTATTTTCTACATCGAACAACTGAACCTGCAAAGGCATTTTACCTAACAAATGGGTGCTGCACGACAAGCACGGATCGAAACACCTGATACCCGCTTCAATCCTGTTTAACATACCTTCAGTAATTTTTGACCCATCCAAATATTGAATAGCCAGTTGCCTGACGGTTCGGTTCATAGCCAAATTATTTTGAGCAGTAGCAATTAGCATATTTACTTTCTGAATTACTCCATCGGTGTTAACCCAATAATGATGAAACAGAGTACCACGCGGGGCTTCGGAGAAGCCAACCCCTTCTTCACGATTTACCATAGCTTTAGCCCGGATATGGTCGCTTAAAATCATCGGATCGTTTAGCAGGGTTTCAATTTTTTCTACTGAGAATAAAATTTCGATGAGACGTGCGTAATGATAATAAAAGGAATTATTAACAGTTCCCGAATCGCCGGCGATTGATTTGAAAACTTTCCGTTCGGATTCAGCAAGCGGAGTATCTATATAATCGCATATATTAACACGGGCAAGCGGTCCAACACGGAACATTCCTTTAGGATAACCTAACGGTTTGTAATAAGGAAATTTAAGATACGACCAAGTTTCCGAAATTTCACCGAAATAATCGTAATATAATTTCGGATTTAATTTATCGGCTATGATATTTCCATCGCTGTCCATTACGCGCAACTTACCATCATAATATTCTAAAGCTCCATCATCAGCTACCAACCCAATAAATAACGATCTGAAGTTGCCAAAGTTTGGAATATCTTTTTCAAATGTTTTATGAATTTTTTTTAAAGTTTTAAGAGCCTCTAAAGTTGTTTGTTTAGCTTCTGGAATCCAATTTAGTAAATAATCCTTTTTAGATGCATCAAATTTTTCGCGGACACCACTGGCTACAGTCCACGGTGTATGAATTTTTCTGCCGCCTAAAATTTCGATTATCTCTTGTCCGAACTTTCGAAGTCTGATTCCTCGTCGCGCAAAATCCTTGTGTTCTTCCATCAACCCGAAAATATTTCTTTTCAACGGATTGGAGTCGAAACCCAACAAAAAATCAGGGGACGAGAGATGGAAAAAACTGAGTGCATGCGATTGTGTCCATTGTGCAAGTGTCAACAACCGGCGTAGTTTCTCTGCAGTCTCGGGTATGGCAACCGCTAAAATATCGTCTCCCGCTTTAGCTGAAGTTACAAGATGACTTGCTGGACATATTCCGCAAATACGTGATGTAATGCCGGGCATTTCCCACATCAGGCGACCCTCACAAAATTTTTCAAAACCACGGAACTCATCCACATGGAAACGTGCATCGCTTACATTATTTTTATCATCGAGGTGTATAGTTATTTTCGCATGACCTTCGATCCGCGAAACCGGTTTTATTGTAATTATATTAACCATATCTTAAATAAATTGTTGAAAACACAGGTAACCGTCCAGCCAAAAGCTCGCTTACTGCAAACCAAATTTGATCGGCTGTGGGTGGACAACCATGAATAAAAGCATCGATTTTAATAATTTCGTGAAGAGGACGGGCAGAAGGAAGCATTTTTGCTATGGTGTTATAATCGCTCGGAACAACTCCTACACTTTCAGCTAATTCGAGATACGAACGATTCAAGATTTCTGCGCTGCTAAATCTGTTGCGCATTGCAGTTACATTTCCCATTACCGCACAATCTCCAAAGGATACGACATACTTCGAATTCCTTCTTATAATATGCGCAAAATGTTCGTCCTCATCTTTAGATACTGCTCCTTCAACAAGTGTAACATCCACATCTTTAGGAAAATCTTTTATATCAATTATCGGCGAGAAGACAAGTTCCATTTTATCGGCAAGTTCTATCAGGCGTTCATCGAGGTCAAGAAACGACATGTGACAACCCGAACACCCGGTCAACCATACTGTTGCTACTTTTGGTTTCATAATCAATCCTCCTCGATATTAATCCATTCACGTTTCTGCCGCGCTGTTACTATGTATTTTAAAAACTCAGGACGTTTTTCCATTTCAGCTATCGTTGATCCTTTTTCAAATAATGCTGCCGTGGGACATACGAAAACACACTTGCCGCATCCAGTACAACTTTTCGACGTGCCCCACGCCTGATTCAAGTCTGATATAATTTCACAATCTATTCCTCTGCCGGCTATATCCCAAGTATGCGCCCCTTCTACTTCGTGACAAACGCGGACACATCTTGTGCACAGCACGCACCTGTTGCGGTCGTTCACATAATCTTTATGAGTCGCATCCAAATCTTTTTTAGGATACAAGTATGGAAAGCGTACGTAAACTAATCCCACATCGTAAGCTAAGTCCTGTAATTCGCAGTTGTTGTTTGCTACGCACACCGCGCACGAATGATTTCCTTCTGAGGCAAGCAACTCGATAATCATGCGACGATATTTTTTTAATCGGTCGGTGTCGGTACGAACAACCATTCCCTCATGAGGTTTAGTTGTACATGCTGGAAAAAGCCTCGACTGTCCTTCAATTTCTACTACACATAAGCGGCAGGCACCAATATCCGATAAACCTTCTAAATGACAAAGGGTGGGAATATTAATTCCGTGTTCACTTGCAACATCAAGAATCGATGCATCCTCTTTAGCGCTTAGTTGTTCTCCGTTTATTGTAAGTGTTAAAATTGCCATAATCGGTTTTTACCTCATTTCTCTTTTGATATTTCTTCGGATGGAACATAATTCTCGACGGGCTTCAATAGTTTTTCGTATTCATTTCTAAAATATCGGAGTGTGGAAAAAACCGGATTTGGTGCCGATTGTCCCAAACCGCAAAGACTTGTGTCTTTCACCATCGCACAGAGTTCTTCGAGTAGTTGTATATCTTCGATTGTAGCTGTTTCTTTTGAAATTTTATCAAGCAACGAATGGATATGCTTTGTACCTACTCTGCATGGAATACATTTACCGCACGATTCATCGACACTGAATTCCATAAAATATTTTGCAACCTCAACCATTTTCGATGTTGAATCCATAACTATCATACCGCCGCTGCCCATCATCGAGCCGACTGTTGCGAGTGCTTCGTAATCAACTGTAATATCCAAATGCTCTGCCGGTATGCATCCACCGGAAGGACCTCCTGTTTGAACTGCTTTAAACTCAGTACCGTCGGGTGTGCCGCCACCGATCTCAAAGACAATTTTTCGAAGTTGAATTCCCATAGGAACTTCAATCAAACCTGTATTTTTAATCTGACCGGCAAGAGCAAATACTTTTGTTCCTGCGCTTTTAGGAGTTCCTATTTTCGAGAACCATTCGCTTCCTCTGGTAATAATCGGTGCAATGTTTGCAAAAGTTTCGACGTTATTAATTAATGTAGGCATTCCCCACAAACCTTTTTCGGATGGATAAGGCGGACGTGGACGCGGACGACCTCTGCGTCCTTCGATTGACCTCAATAGAGCAGTTTCTTCGCCGCAAACAAAAGCTCCGGCTCCAATCCGCAAATCAACCCTGAAATTAAAATTCGATTCAAAAATTCTGTTACCTAAAAGTCCTAACCCCTCAGCTTGTTTAATCGCGGTTTTTAATCTTTCGATAGCCAACGGATATTCCGCACGGACATAAACATAGCCTTGACTCGCACCGGTAGCGTAACCGGCTATCGCCATACCTTCTAAAATTCGATGAGGGTCGCCTTCCAAAATACTGCGATCCATAAATGCACCGGGGTCGCCTTCATCTGCGTTACAAACCACAAATTTTTTGTCGCTCACTGCTTTACGAACAATCCCCCATTTCAAACCTGTCGGATAACCGGCGCCGCCCCGTCCGCGTAATCCACTTTTCCGAATCTCCTCAATAACCTCTTCAGGTTTTAATCCAGTCAATACTTTCGCTAACGCTTCGTAACCGTCTGTTGCAATATATTCTTCAATGCTGTCGGCATTTATTTCGCCGCAGTTTTCCAGAACAATTTTTTGTTGACTCGCAAAAAACGGATGCGATAATTCAATTACATTTTCTTTTACTGTTTGCTGATTGATGAGATGATCTCGCACAATTTTTTTAACAGTCTCTGCATCAACTTTTTTGTATAACGTTCCATCGGGTAAAATTTTTACTAACGGACCTTCGCCGCATAAACCCATACAACCCGTTCCGACTAGTGTTAAGTTAAGTATGAAATGACGTAAATATTTATTATCTTTGCCATAAAAAAACTATGGCAATAAAATATACGATTCACCTGACTAAGTCAGAAAGAGAAGACTTAATAGCAATAATAAACAAAGGTTCGCATACTTCTAAAACATTTCGTACTGCTTACATTCTAATAAATTGTGATGAAGGCAAGTATTCTGAAAAGATTACTAATGAACAAATAAGCAAGGTGCTGAAAGTTGGCATGCGAACAATAGACAGAGTCAAAAAAAGATTTGTGGAAGAAGGCATTGAGGCAGTATTGGAAAGGCGCCCCACGCAACGAGTTTATGAAACAAAAATAGATGGTGATACAGAGGCAAAATTAGTAACACTTTGTTGTAGTCAACCCCCAAAAGGTTTTGCAAAATGGTCTTTGCGCTTATTAGCAGACA
>JASEGV010000015.1 GCA_030017895.1 Bacteroidota bacterium
ACGACGATAAAATCTATAACACTAAACTTATATTTGAATTTTTGGAACTGCCCTAAATGAATTGGATGTAATCAAAGCAGAAGTACAACTTCTTCAAGCCCAACTCGACAAGACTGAAATCCGAACTCCATTCGATGGAATCATCGGACTCCGGTATGTTAGCGAAGGCAGTTACATTTCTCCTTCTACCCTTATTACAACATTTCAAGATATTGGCACAGTAAAAATTGACTTTACTTTCCCGGAAAAATATTCGGGAGAGATAAAGTCAGGGAATAAAATCACGTTCAATGTCCAGGGCACTTCGAGAAAATTTACAGGAACAGTTTACGCAATTTCTCCAAAAGTCGATATTAACACACGAACATTACGGGTCAGAGCCACATGCCCAAATCACGATGGATATCTTCTGCCGGGAAGATTCGCAAACGTGGAAGTTCAGCTAAAAGAAAAAGAAACCCTTGCCATTCCTTCGTATGCTGTTATTCCCGAAATGAAAAAACATAAAGTATTCATCTATAAAAATGGAACAGCCGAAGAGAATACAGTCGAAATCGGGACGCGAACAGATGAACATGTAGAAATAACCAACGGCTTAAAATCAGGTGACACACTGATTACTTCTGCTATCCTGCAATTACGGTCTGGCATGGCTGTTAAACTTTCCAAAGAATAAAATATTAGAAGAAAGGATATTGGTTGAGTTTATCTGCGGTATGTATTAGACGCCCCGTGTTGACGATTGTAATGTCTCTTATTATTATTTTATTCGGAGTGATAGGTTACACTTTTCTTGGCGTACGCGAATATCCAAATGTAGACCCTGCAATAATAACCGTTAATACATCATATACGGGTGCGAATGCAGATGTAATCGAATCGCAGATCACCGAGCGTCTTGAAGATGCAATAAGCGGCGTACCGGGAATTCGCACAATCAACTCTACAAGTCGTGACGGTCGAAGCTCAATTACAATCGAATTTGAGTTAGCAGTTGATTTAGAAACAGCCGCAAATGATGTACGAGATAAAGTAGCAGGAGCCGCTCGCAATTTACCGCCCGATGTTGATCCACCAGTCGTCTCAAAAGCCGATGCCGATGCAAGTCCGATAGTTATATTGAGCGTCGGTAGCAACACTCGGAACCTATTACAATTAAGTGATATTGCCGACCGCATATTTAAGGAACGTCTGCAAACTATTCCCGGAGTAAGTGAAGTACGGATTTTTGGAGAGAAACGCTATTCAATGCGTTTGTGGCTGAATCAAGCGAAACTCGCTGCCTATCAGCTAACACCTTTAGACGTTCGCAGTGCGTTGAATGCAGAAAACCTCGAGCTGCCTGCCGGTCGTATTGAAGGAAACGATGTCGAGCTTACAGTAAGAACACTCAGCCGGCTTGAGACTCCTGAACAATTCAACAACCTAATAATCCGTGAGCATAACGGACAGATAATTCGCTTTCGAGATATAGGATCTGCCGAGCTTGGTCCGGAAAATGAGCGGTCTGTAACAAAAGGATTAACGGGACCACGAGTTGCAATTGCGATAGTGCCACAGCCCGGATCGAATCACATTGCGATAGCTAATGAATTTTTCAGACGCGTAGAACAAATCAAAAAAGATTTACCTGAAGACATTGAGCTTGCCAAAGCCTTCGATACTACAGAATACATTCGGACATCTCTGGAAGAGGTCCAAGAAACTATCATTATTGCATTTGTACTGGTTGTCTTGATCATTTTCCTTTTCTTCCGGTCTTGGAGAACAACATTAATTCCTGTATTTGCAATTCCTCTCTCATTAGTCGGAACATTTTTTATAATGTATCTTGCAGATTTTTCTATCAACATTCTTACCTTATTGGGTTTGATATTAGCGATAGGTATTGTTGTAGATGACGCCATCGTTGTACTGGAAAATATTTATGCCAAGATCGAACAAGGAATGGACCCGATTGACGCGGGATTGAAAGGTTCAAAGGAAGTCTTCTTCGCTGTGCTTTCAACAACAATGACACTCATTGCAGTCTTTATGCCTATTGTTTTTTTGCAAGGATTCACAGGTCGACTTTTTAAGGAATTTGGTATCGTGATTGGCGGCTCCGTTGCGATTTCAGCATTCGTTGCACTTACACTTACTGCGATGCTAAGCTCTCACATCATCAAGCCACACAGTACACATAACTGGTTTTATAATAAGACCGAACCGTTCTTCAATAAACTAATAGATTTATATCGTAACTCTTTAAATTCTTTCTTACAGCGCCGTTGGCTGGCATTTATAGTAATTCTCGTATCGGCAGGAATGTTATCGCTTTTTATTATCGTAATTCAGAAAGAGCTTGCACCTTTAGAAGACCGCAGTCGATTGCGCATCAGCTCTACCGCTCCTGAAGGTACATCCTTTGAAAGAATGGATAATTACATGAATAGTTTAATCGATGTGGTTAAACAAAGAGTCCCGGAGGTAACGAATGTCATGGCAAACACTTCGGGATTTGCAGGTGGCGCTAATTCAGGCTCGATGACTATAACATTAAATTCACCTGTTGATCGTAACCGAACTCAGAATGATCTCGCAGAAGATTTATCACGCAGTGTACGGCAGATGAACGATGCACGCACAATTGTTACTCAAGAACAAACTATCAGTGTTGGCACCGGTATGGGGCGTTTCGGATTACCTGTGCAATATGTTCTTCAAGCACCTAATTTAGAAAAGTTAAGAGATGTGTTGCCTCGTTTTATTGACGAAGTGAACAATCATCCGGCATTCAGTGTATCCGATATAAATTTGAAATTTAATAAGCCAGAGCTGGTTATATCCATCAACCGAGATAGAATTCGCTCGCTCGGTGTTTCTGTCAGCGATGTTGCTCAAACACTTCAATTGACATTAGGCGGACAGCGGTATGGTTATTTCATCAAGGATGGAAAGCAGTATCAAGTAATCGGACAGCTTACGCGTGAAAACCGCGATGAGCCAATGGATTTAAAATCAATCTTCGTGCGCAGTCGTAATGGCGAGCTTATACAGCTTGACAACTTAGTTGACATCTCAGAACAAGCAAATCCACCGCAGCTCTACCGGTTCAACCGTTACAAATCTGCCACAATTTCTGCCGGCTTATCACCCGGATATTCACTCGGCGATGGTATTAATGCAATGGATGAAATTTCTAATAAAATTTTAGATGAATCGTTTGCGACTTCACTTGCGGGTGCGGCGCGAGACTTTGCAGAAAGCTCATCGAGTTTAATTTTTGTATTTCTTCTGGCGCTCACACTTACTTATTTGATTCTTGCTGCTCAATTCGAGAGTTTCCGTGATCCACTCATCATAATGTTCACAGTGCCGCTCGCAATCGCAGGCGCTTTACTAACACTGTGGTATTTCAATCAAACCATCAATATTTTCAGCGAGATCGGCATGATTATGCTTATCGGGCTTGTTACTAAGAACGGTATTCTGATAGTAGAATTTGCGAACCAACGAAAGGCAACGGGTCTCTCCGTGATGGATGCTGTGAAAAGTTCTGCGGTCGCACGTTTCCGACCAATACTTATGACAAGTCTATCAACGATATTCGGTATTCTGCCAATAGCGTTAGGACTCGGTTCAGGAGCCGAGAGCCGTGTTTCAATGGGTATCGCCGTCATTGGTGGTCTGATATTTTCAGGTGTGCTTACTTTATACATAATACCTGCGATGTATTCGTATCTGTCAAGAGAGTCTCGAACCCCGTCCTATTAAACTAACATTACCTTGTTGTGTTCGCCACCTTGGTGGAAAAGGGCGAGTCGGTGTGCGGCTGTGGATGAGAATGTCGCATATTTCATCTCCGGGGTTGAGGAACTGGTTAGCTTGTTTTGGCGAGCGTTATTTGGAGACGCAAGAACCGTCCGACTTGGAATAAGATCCACAACTGCGTGTAGTTGCAGGATGGAGAAATGCCGTTACGGAATTTATGCTTGAGGATGCGGCAGGAATAAAAAAAATTATCGGTTGATATTAATCAGCAATCAAATTAATAGTTCCTTGTTGATTTACCTTTATCCAATATCCTTTACCAGGCTTCAAAGTATCGGCAATAAAATATCCGTTCGAGTATCCAAAATATTTTGATGTCGTAATACTGGCGGGATTTGTAACTATCTTACTAACCAGTATTGGCTTACTTATCGAACCAATCATATTCCAACCAGGTGAAACTGGGAGTAGAAGTGAGTTCAATGGATTTGCTGTAAACACAACAGTTTGGTCTCTATCAAATTTTAACCAGTAACCTTTTCCCGGCTTTAAAATATTTTCTACAGTATAACCGATTCCCGGAGTGTATATAAACGCATTCGTTACAGAGGTAGGGAATAAAACATTTTTTTCAGTCGAAATATCAACAGGTACTGAAACCATATTCCACTTGTTAGAGATATTTATTGATAGTGTTTCAGTCGATTTATAATCAACGTTAAGTTTAAAAAATTTTAATTTTGTTCCCGAAACCGGACGTGCTTCGGTTGCCAATGTTGCATAGTTAGCTCCCGGAATTCTATCTTCATGAAAAACCATAAACACCCAGTTACTATCGTTGCCTTCTGTATTTATAATTGGATTGATGGTCGAAAGCGATACATATCTCTCATCGATATCATTCGTATTAGTAATATTTTTGGGAATTGTCCAAGTAGTACCGTCATCATCGCTGTATGTTAAAATTATATCGCTGTAATTGAAGCCGTCCAAATCGGTTATTCCCTGCAGAAACGCATCAGCAGCGATGTATATTCGGCTGCCGGAACTGTTTTTTCCGATTGATGAAAAATTAAACGCAAAGTTATGGTTGGTTTGTATGTTTTGAACACCGGTTGTTTTCATCAATCTTGGAAAAACAAAACTGTCGATAACTGCGGTTGAAGTTAGTGTATTCGATTTCCAAAGCCGGACTTGGTTTGCTAACATGTAGTCATTGTTTACATAGTTGCTGCGAGTATATGTAACATACAATGTTGTTCCGATGTACATTGCATCAAATCCTGTCCAACAAGGACCCGCCGAACCGTTCTCGGCATCGATTGCAATTTTAGTTCCCCACGTAACACCGTTATCTGAGGACAAACGGGTTAGAAGCGAATCGGGATTTGTACTTGACCGCCAGATTACGGCAACGCTTCCGTTATCGCCCGAAGCGATTGCAACTCTTCCGCTATGCTTCGCCGAAGTTTCAAGGCGAGTCCAGTTGTTCCAAGTTCGATCCTGATTAAAAATGATTACCGATAACCCACTTAACAAACTTGAAGAGGGAAATGAACCCGCTAAAACAATATTGCCGTTTGTTGTTTGAGCTATCGAGGGCCAAAGCACATCGTCGCTATTTGGTTGGTGAAGAGGAGAGAGGTATGTAGAAAAATTTTTCCCCCCTTCATATCCATCAAGATAAAGCGCACTTTGCAGTGGTAAACTCGTTCCCGGAGAACCGTGACTTGTAATTGCAGCAAAGTAATTTAATTCGGAATCAGAAGCGAGTATCAACGAAGGATAACCCGAACGTATTATTGGTACAACTGCCGGCGTTCCCCAACTTTGGCCACCATCGTAGCTGAAATTGTAAGCAACACGTCGCGACATCGAGATAGCGGTGGCACTACTCGAATCAGTCGAAATCATTGATGTAACATGAATGTTGTTTGGGTCGTTCGGATTTATCTCGATGTAATTAATAGCCCCGCCATTGCTTTGTAAATCCCAATACCCATAAATTTTTGTATCAATGCCAGTTGGATTAGCTGCCGCTCGGATTTGATATGTTTGTTCTGATTTTCTAAGCGGTAAACTATCATTTATGCTGAAATCAAAGATTTCTTGATAAAATTTAGGACTTACTGCAACCTGCCTATTTTCAACAGTCTGAGAGAAAACAGGTATACTAAATAGAAAAAAAAGGAAGAATTTTGATACAAATTTTAACATTAGCCGCAACTACGATTATATATTTCTAATTTTGGTTATAAAGTAAGCTAAAAATTGTATAAAAACAAAAACTACACCGCAGCAATTAAAAGGTTTATTGTAGAAAGTAAAAAATATTTTCATATATTTGTTGAAACAATGGAGATTTTATGCACATATTTTTAACAGGATCAACCGGTTATGTAGGGAATAGAATTTTGTTGGCACTCATTAATTCTAAAAATCAGGTAAGTGTTTTAGTTCGTAATGAATCTGTAAACAAAATTCCGGATAAGTTAAAACCGAATTTGAGAATAATAAAGGGTGATGTAAGAAACAATGAAAGTTATGCCGGAGAGCTATCTGGTTGCGATGCAGTAATTTATCTGCCCGGTCTTATTCGCGAGTTCCCTAAACGAGGAATTACATTTCAACAAATTCACTTTGATGGTGTAAAGAATATGATTGATTCCTCAAAGCGGGAAGGAGTGAAGCGTTTTTTATTAATGAGCGCCAACGGTGTGAAACCAAATGCTTCAACGGAATATCTTCGAACAAAATATGATGCTGAAGAATACTTGAAACAAAGCGGACTGAATTGGACTATCTTCAGGCCATCAGTAATATTTGGCGATGAGAACGAAGGCAGGTATAATTTTATTTCTGTTATTGTTGATTTGTTGAATCAACTGCCGCTGTTCGTTCCGGTAATCGGAAATGGCGAATACAGGTTTCAACCAATCTCCATTTATAATGTCGCAGATGCTTTTGTAAAAAGTTTGGAAATAGAACAAACAATCGGCAGAACATATTCCTTGTGTGGTAAAGAGGTTTTTACTTATAATCAATTAGTAAATATAATTCTGAAAATAGTAAATCGAAAAAAAATGAAACTCCATATTCCAGTTTGGAATATGAAGCTACTCGCAAAATTGTTTGATAAATTTGATTGGTTTCCTGTAACGCACGATCAGATTATGATGCTTCTTGAAGAAAATATTTGTCGAGACGAAGTAGATATTTTTGTGAAGATGAATATTAAACCAATCTATTTGGAAGATGGGATAAAAGTATTTCACAAAAAATTTTTGTAAATTAACACGTAAAAAATATATGAAAGGAAAATTCTTCTGATACAAGCACTGATAAATTGGCTTCGCCGCCTCAAAGAGTGGGTCGAACACTTTGCCACAAAACCTTATGCACTCCACGCATTGTTTTGGATTGCATTTATCGAGGCATCATTCTTTCCGATTCCACCGGATGTACTGTTAATTGCCTTAGCAGTAGCCACACCTCGGAAGGCATTTAAATTTGCACTTATTTGCACTGCCGGTTCTGTAATAGGCGCCTATTTAGGCTATCTCATTGGGTACGGATTTTTTGAAGTCATCGGCAAACCGATACTCAGTTTTTATGGAGCGCTTGATAAATTCGACTCCGTCCTTCAAACTTATCGCGAGCATGGTTTCTTAGCACTTTTTATAGCCGGATTTACACCAATCCCTTACAAAGTTTTCACAATCGCAGCAGGTTTTAATCAAACAATTGATTTACTCACACTCACTCTCGGTTCGCTTGTTGGCCGTGCTTCAAGGTTTTTCCTTGTCGGTGGTTTATTGTACCTCTTCGGTGCTCGGATAAAAATATTTATTGATAAGTATTTCGATAAATTATCATTAGCATTTGTTATTCTTTTCATACTCGGAATTGTTACTATAAAGTGGCTTATCTAAACTACTCATCCGATGGAGCCGAGTAAAGAAAATATCGTGAGTTTGCCGCGGGCAATTTCAAAATTAGGTGCTGCATCTCGTAAGCAAGCAGAAGAATTAATTCGGTCAGGTCGTGTTTCAGTAAATGGAACAGTTTCAAAAAATATTTCTATCAGAATTGATTTACGAAAAGATAAAATTAAGTTGGATAGTGTGGATATACAAAAGAAGAAATTCTCCTATCTTATTTTGAATAAACCGAAAGGTTATGTAACAACCCGTTCCGATGAATTAAATCGTAAAACAATTTACGATTTAATTAAAAATATCCGAAAATGGGTTTTTCCTGTAGGAAGATTGGATAAGGATACAACCGGGTTGCTACTCTTAACAAATGATAATAAATTGGGGGAGGTTCTTACAAATCCGAAATCAGGGATTCATAAAACGTATGTTGCAAAGATTAACAAACCGGTTGACCGTATAGCTTTAGAAAAATTAAGAGGTGGTGTTTTTATTGGAGAAGGATTGAAAACACTCCACGCAAAAGTAAACATAATAAACGGTTCAAGAACAGAAATTATGCTGACTATAGTTGAAGGTAAAAACCGGCAAGTCAGAAGAATGTTCGAATCTCTGAATTACAAAGTGATAGAACTGAAACGCATCCAAATCGGACCGATAATATTAGGCAGTTTAGATTCAGGGTGCTTCAGGCATCTTACAAAGCCGGAAGTTGAAAAATTATTGGAACATAAATGACCCAAGTAGCTTCGTTATATATTGAAGTCTGTGTGTTTAAATTTGAAAAAGGGAAGCCAGAATATCTGATTCTTCAAAGGTCGGACACCGAAATAATTTATCCTGGAATATTTCAATTTATAACAGGGACAATCGAAGAAGGGGAAACTGCCATAGCTGCCGCAAAACGCGAAATGATAGAGGAAATTAACATTTCTCATAAAAATTTTTGGGTTATCCCATTCATAAATCCATTCTATGTATATACCAGGGATGTAGTAAATTTATCACCAATGTTTCTTGCAGAAGTTGAAAACGATAAAATCCCTCTACTGTCTCCCGAACACCAAACGTATGAATGGTGTGATTATGAGACGGCCTTGAAACGGCTAAATTGGCATGGGCAGAGAGAGGCATTAAAAATTGTGAATAATTTTCTTACAGAAAAGGAGAGCAGGTTTACAACTTGCTGATTGGAAATTAACGAAACTTACAATTTACCAGACACATTTTCTTTAATTTCGAATTTTTTGTTATCAGGAAATTTTTTTAATAAATCCTCGGCTGTTTGCGAAATCGAAATTGTTGCCGCATCTAATATTTGAACGAACTGTTTTATAACTCCCAAATTGAGGGACTGCGGGATATTACTTTCTGACTCTTTGATTACTGTTTTCAACATAGTTAGAGCGTTACAGGCAGTCAGTCCATAGGCCAATAACGAATTCCTGTAAGTATTAAGAATTTCAATAAAGGTGTTCCAATTTTCAATCACTAATCGATTATTTTCTCTTTCTTTGCGAAATAAGTAACGCTCGTGAATTCCATTCAAAATTATTGGCAAATGTTCTAAGTCAAGTTGATCTTTTTTCATATAATCGTATGCCCCTAATTTCATTGCTTCGACTGCAATATTTTCAGAGCCGGCTGCTGTTAGCATTAAGGTAGGCGTTTCGTTTTTTTGCTCACACATCGTTTGAAGCACGTTCAAACCGCTAATGCCTTGCATTTTGTAATCGAGTATGATTACATCGAACTGAAGTCGATTCAATAATCCAACGGCATCTTCACCCGATTCGCATTCTGTACATTCAAACTTGTTGGTCGATTCAAGATATTTCCGTAGAATATTTCTTAAAGGTTCCTCGTCATCGACGAGTAGGATTCTTAGTACGTTTAAATCTACCATTCATTCTCCTTTTGTTCAAAAAATAGTAATGGAAAAAATTCTACTGAATATAGCAAACGACTATTAGATTTGCAAATCGTGTATATAGTTGTGTTGATTTGCTATAAATTCCAACTTTTCGTATCATTATCAGTCAAATTAATAAAACACAGGAATCAAATTGAGTTTACTCGTAGTCGGTTCATTAGCCCTCGATACAATCGAAACGCCGTTCGGAAAAGCTGAAGATGTTCTCGGCGGTTCGGCAGTTTATATCTCGGTATCAGCAAGCTATTTTGTTGAACCTGTCAGGTTAGTTGGTGTTGTTGGCAGCGACTTCCCAAAATCAGCGATCGAATTTTTAGAAAACAAAAATATCGATTTGGAAGGATTGCAAAAAATCGATGCCGGAAAAACTTTTCGTTGGGGTGGAAAGTATCATTACGATTTAAATGTTCGGGACACTCTTTATACCCATCTGAACGTATTCGAACATTTTAAACCGGTCATTCCTGAGTCTTATAAAAAAAGTTCGTATGTTTGTCTCGGAAATATCGACCCTGTACTTCAGCAATGTGTAATTGAACAAATTCAAAATCCGCGGCTCGTTATTGGTGATACTATGAATTTCTGGATAAACGGCAAGCGTAAAGAATTACTAAAAGCAATTGAATTGATGAACGTCCTCGTACTAAACGATTCCGAAGCCCGTTTACTTTCAAACGAGCCTAATCTTATCAGGGCAGCGAAAATTATTATGAAGATGGGTCCCCGAATCGTGATTATTAAAAAAGGGGAACACGGCGCCCTGCTAATTACCGAAAAAACAATTTTTTCAGCTCCAGCTTATCCGCTTGAAAATATAAACGATCCAACAGGAGCAGGGGATGCTTTTGCAGGTGGATTTATCGGATGGATTGCAAAAACAGACGACCTGTCTGAAGAAAATTTAAAACGTGCAGTAGTATATGGCAGCACTTTAGCCTCTTTCTGCGTTGAAAAGTTCAGCATCGAACGAATCAAAGATTTAAACCATCTCGAAATCAAAGATCGGTTTTTAGAGTTCCGTGCTCTCTCGCATTTTGAAGAAGATAGCTTATGAAGTCATTAGAATGGTTAGGAGGTAAATTACGATTCATTGACCAAACCAAATTACCAGCAGAAGAAATTTACATAGTTACAGATGATCATCGAATAGTAGGCGATGCGATACACAAATTAAGTATCCGTGGAGCTCCCGCATTGGGCGTTGCTGCCGCTTACGGTGCGGCACTTGCAGCATTTGAAAACTCAAACGAAAATTCCGCTTCTTTTAAAACCAATTTAACATCCGCAATAAACGAATTAAAATCGACACGTCCCACCGCTGTAAATCTATCTTGGTCGTTAGAGCGAATCAACAAAGTTCTGGATACTTTTATCATTTCCGGTGTTGAGTTAACAGTTGCAAAAATTATAGATGAGGCAATAAATATTCACGACGAAGATATTGCTATGTGTAATGCCATAGGAATTAACGGGGCAGAAATTATTCCGCAAGATGCTACCATACTTACGCACTGCAACACCGGTGCGTTGGCAACAGGCGGCGATGGAACTGCCCAAAATGTTATAGTAACTGCCCACACATCAGGCAAAAATATTAAAGTGTATGCCGGCGAAACTCGTCCCCTTTTACAAGGAGCCCGATTAACCGTTTGGGAATTGATGAAATTAGGCATTGATGTAACTTTGATAACCGACAGCACAGCCGCATTTCTTATGCAGCAGAAAAAAATTGACTTGGTGATTACGGGAGCCGACAGAATTACGATGCAAGGTTTTGTTGCAAATAAAGTTGGCACTTACAATCTTGCAGTGAATGCAAAGATGCACGGGATTCCGTTTTACATTGCTGCACCAACATCGACAATCGATACCAAAATCGAATTCGGTGATGAAATAATAATTGAGGAAAGAAGCGAAAACGAGATAACTGAATATTTTGGAAAGAGAACAGCACCGGTAGGAGTAAAAGTATATTCGCCCGCATTCGATATCACTCCACCCGATTTAATTACAGGTATAATTACCGACAGGAAAATATTCTTACCTCCTTATTCGCACTCGTTATCCGAACTGAAATGATTGTAAAAACAGAAGCCATAGTCCTGAAGGCGAGCAAATACAGAGAGACAAGTAAGTTAGTTACTTTTTATACGAAACGATACGGCAAAATAAACGGGATAATAAAAGGTGCACGACAGTTCAAAAATAAATTCGGTTCATCACTCGAACCGCTCTCTTATGTAATGATCGTATTTTATAAAAAGGAATCTACTCAACTTCACTTGGTTACTCAATGCGATTTGTTAAAAGCGTTCAAAAGTATTTCACAGGATTTAGATAAATTAGAAACGGCATTAAAAATTATTGAGCTTGTTTATAAAGTGATGCACGATGAAGAAGAAAACGAGAAGCTCTTTAGTTTATTGAATAACATTCTTTTGGCAATCGAAACTAATAACCGGAACTTCGCTAATCTATTTTATCTTTTTGAAATTAAATTAGGCGAAATATTAGGATATCAATATAATTTTTCGATTTGTGGTAAATGCGGAGTTGATATTTACAATAACGGAGACGAAATGCTCCAAATCGTTTTCGACTATTCAAAAGGAAGTTTGATGTGTGTTGATTGTGTCAAATATTCAGTTCATCCTCATAAATTGTCTGTAAGAATTTTAAAAATATTAAATCGGATTGAAAAAACAGAACAAGTCGATTCGGTAACTAATATGATAATAAGTAAACAGGATGGAAATGAGATAGGGAAATTTTTATTCGACTATTTACGTTATCATATCAGCAGTTTGAAAGAACTAAAAAGTGAAAAAGTTTTCAGCCAGCTTTTTTAATCGGTTTTGAAACAAAATCAAACCATCTTCAGTATAATGCACTAAAAATGAATCAAATAACTAATTAATAGGATCATATATATGAATAAAAAATCAATATTATCAGCAATATTTTTAATCACCGTTGGTATTATTTTCGGAGTAATACTTGTTACGAGCTTGAATACAGGCATCAATTTTAGTTTTGCGGGGGATGAACAGGTTAAGTTAGGGGCAGCTTCGCCAATTAAGAAAGAAGCTGTCGAAATTAAATCGCTAAGCCAACCTTTCATTGATGTAGCCAAAGCAATAACTCCGACCGTCGTAAGTATCAATGTTGTTGAGAAAGTAGAAAAACGAAGTCAGGAATTTAAAGAGTTCTTCCATTTCTTCGGTCCCGATTTTAAGTTTCCCGAACCTCAACCACAGATGGGATCTGGTTCGGGTGTAATTATTAATTCCGACGGTTACATCCTTACAAACAACCACGTTGTAACCGGTGCACGAGAAGACGGGATCGAAGTTACACTCAACGACAAACGCGTTTTTAAAAAAGTAAAAGTAGTTGGAACCGATCCGACAACCGATTTGGCGGTAATCAAAATTGATGGGAAAGATTTACCAACTGCCTCGCTCGGTAATTCCGAAGAATTACAAGTGGGCGAATGGGTGCTTGCAATCGGAAACCCCCTAGGACTTCGATCAACAGTAACGGCTGGAATAGTTAGTGCAATCGGTCGTGGCGGCATAGGTGTCATCAGTGGCGATTACAGCATCGAAAGTTTCATACAAACCGATGCAGCAATTAATCCCGGAAACAGCGGCGGTCCGTTAGTGAATCTTTATGGTGAGGTTGTAGGTTTGAACACTGCCATCGCCACAACAAACGCTCGCTATCAAGGATATGGTTTTGCTGTGCCGATAAATATTGCAAAGTATGTTGCACAGGATATTATTCAGTACGGAAAAGTTCGGCGTGGTTACTTGGGTGTTCAAATCGGACAAATTGATGAAACGATGTCGAAGGCGCTGAAGTTAGGAAAATTAACAGGTGTTCTGATACAAGGAACGGTTAAAGATGGCGCAGCCGAAAAAGCTGGTTTGAAACAAGGCGATGTAATACTCGAAATCGACGGACGCGAGATGGCGGCTCCTAACGAAGTTCAAAGCTATATCGCAACGAAGCATCCGAATGATGTAGTAGCAATAAAACTGAATCGCGATGGAAAAATTATTGAGAAAAAAGTAAAACTTGCTTCAAGAACTGATGATAAAGAATTAATTACCGCTAAAGAAGCGAAGAAAGAAAAAGAATCAGATGAAACAATCTCCACGAAACCATATTCGTTCGAAAAGTTAGGTCTTTCAATTCAAAATCTAACGTCCCAACAAAAAAAAGAACTGAAATTGGATAACGGGGTGATAGTCAGTGATGTAAAAACATTAACCGAAGCGTTCAAACGAGGACTGCAAAAGAATGATGTAATTTTAGAAATTAACCGGAAAACTGTTTCATCGGTGAATGAAATACGCAAAATAATCGAGAATACAAGTCCCGGCGAATCGGTTTTATTGAGAGTTCGAAAATCGGAAGAAAACTCAATCTTCTTAGCTTTAGAAATACCGAAATAGTTTAAATAACTGAAGTTACGCAAGAATCTGAAACCTCAAATTCAGGTTATTTTTAGATGTTTCGCTTCGCTCAACATGACAAAAAGTCAATTCTGCGTAACTTCACTAAATAATTAAGAATACCCTAAATTTGAAAGGAAACCTTGTATTTTGGGTTTCCTTTTATTTTTGATAGTAAAACTTGATTATCTTCCCATTTTAACATATATTTTTTATGAAATAAATCATTTTAACCATAACCAATTAAAAACAAAAGGAAGTATTTAGTCTTCAGCAAGTTTACAATTTCAAAAAGGTCAAATGGTATCCTGAGTTCAAGGGTACTTGTTCTGAATCAGAATTATGAACCGATCAGCATTTGCAATGCTAAGAAGGCAATATTGTTATTATACCTTGGTAAAGCCGAATTAGTTGAAGCCAAAAACGGCAAGGTAGTACGATCGGCAAAAACCCAAATTTCCGTTCCGAGCATTGTGAGGTTAGATATTTACATCCGCATTCCGTTTCAAAAAATTATTCTATCGCGGAAAAATATTTTGCGCCGCGATGGGCATCAATGCCAATATTGCGGTTCGCATGGTGGTAATCTCACTCTGGATCATATCATTCCAAAATCGCAAGGAGGCGAAGATACGTGGGAAAATTTAATAACTGCCTGTGTATCATGTAACAACAAAAAAGACGATAGAAAACCTGAAGATGTTAATATGAAGCTTCTCCGACAACCGAGAAAACCGAATCACATCACATTTATTCGACACAGCGTAAATAAAATTGATGAACGATGGAAGCCATACCTCTTTTTAAATTAATTACGACTCAACATTCTATTCATGAATAATAAAAAGCGAATACTCAGCGGGATGCGACCTACGGGTAAACTACATCTTGGGCATCTAGTGGGTGCCTTAGAAAATTGGGTTACCCTGCAAAACGATTTTAACAACTATCATTTGATTGCCGATTATCACGCACTCACAACAGATCTGAATTCTACAAACATTTATCAAAATTCAATTGAGATGTTAATCGACTGGCTGGCAGTAGGGCTTGATCCTGAAAAAAGTCCGATGTTCCGTCAATCTAAGATTAAAGAGCACTGCGAGTTACACCTAATTTTTTCAATGCTCATAACATCAGCTCGTTTAGAACGCAATCCGACAGTCAAAGATCAAGTTCGTGATTTGAATATCGAGAATATTTCTTACGGTCATCTCGGTTATCCTGTCCTTCAGGCAGCAGATATACTTTTATACAAAGGTGAATTCGTTCCTGTAGGTGATGATCAGGTACCACATGTTGAGATTACGCGAGAGATAGCCCGCCGTTTTAATCAGCAGTACGGCGAAGTGTTTCCTGAAGCTGAACCCCGCCTGACTGTTTTCTCACGGCTACCCGGTTTAGACGGCGACCAGAAGATGAGCAAGTCGGCAGGCAACACAATTTTAATTTCCGACGATGCGGCAACAGTACAGAAAAAGATGCGCTCGGCTGTAACGGATCCGCAAAAACTTCGCAAGGGAGACCCTGGAAGACCAGAAATATGTTTGGTATTTACATACCATAAAAAATTCAATCCTTCCGAAGTTCCGGAAATCGAATCTGGATGTCGCAGCGGGGCGTTAGGTTGCGTAGATTGTAAAATGAAATGTTCAAATAAAATAAATGAACATCTATCTCCATTTATTGAGAAGAGAAAATATTTTGAAGTTAACCCGGAATTAGTTCTTGAAATATTGACCGACGGCGAAAATAAAGCTCGTTTTGTTGCACAAGAAACAATGAACGAAGTTCGTTCCGTAATGAAGTTTGGGTAATGTCTTATAAAATTAAATTGCTCCAATTCGAAGGACCGCTCGATCTGCTCTTGTTCTTTATCAAGCGGGATGAATTAGATATTAAAGATATTCCAATTTCAAAAATCACAAAAGAGTTTTTAGATTATTTAAATATTCTTCAAGAACTTGATCTTGAAATAGCAGGCGATTTTATCGTGATGGCTGCCGAGCTGATGCAGATTAAAGTAAAAATGCTTCTTCCGAAAGAACCCGGCAACGAAGATGAGCAGGACCCGCGTGCGGAATTAATAAGAAGATTATTGGAATACAAACGTTACAAAGAGATTACGGAAAAATTTTCAGACTTAGAAATAGAGCAACGGAAATTATATTTCCGCAAAACATTCCATCAAGATGAGAAAAAAATTCCTCCCGAAGACCAAGAGGAAGGTTTAAAAGATATCACAATGTATAAACTTATCTCGGCATTCAAACGTGCAATGGAGCGTGCCCCACGGAGGATTTACCACGATGTCGAGTTGATGAATGTTACCATTGATGAACAGATGAGCTATATAGTCGATTTTTTTCGTGCTCGCGACGAAGGAACATTCCTTGAACTTGTAGCGTATATGACTGAGAAAATTCGTATAATTGTTACAATTATTGCTCTTCTCGAATTGATGAAAGCTCAAATTGTAGCCATCAAATATGTAGAAAGTTTAGAAGACGATTTCATAATTTATAAAGTAAAAGAATGGATCAATTAGATAAACAAAAAGTAGTTGAAGCTCTGATATTTGCATCTGATGAACCGTTGTCTTTGAGAGAAATCGTGAACATTCTAAAAATGTCTGAAGAAAGCCATTTAAGAATTAGAATGAATGAAGACGATGTTCTCTCTGTGATCAGGCAGTTGAATAGCGAATACGTAACATCAAACAGACCATTCCGGATAATTCAGTCGGCGGGTGGATTTCAGTTTGCAACACTCCCTGATTTTGCTACTTGGTTGGGATTAATGGTTAAAGAAAAAGCGAAACGAAAACTTTCGCAATCTGCTTTGGAAACTTTGGCGGTCATCGCTTACAAACAACCGGTAACTAAACCGGAGATTGAAGCTATACGTGGTGTGAACGTTGACTATATGATCAGCGCTCTGCTCGAACGCGATTTAATTACAATCGTTGGAAGGTCGGCATCGCCCGGCAGACCGCTGTTATACGGAACAACTTTAACATTTTTAAAACATTTCGGTATAAATGATTTGATTGATTTACCCAAACCAAGAGAAATTGATGAAATTTTAAGCGACACTACTTTTGAAGTAGAAAAAGAATTGATGAAGCGATTAGGCAAAGATTTAACTGAACAGGAAGAACAAATCTCCGGTTCCGATGAATCACCAAGCGATGAAAATGGAACACAAATGGAAATTAAAAATGAGAATTGAAATGAAACTTGTTAGGTTGAATAAGTTTATAGCCGATTGCGGTCTCGCCTCGCGCCGTAAAGCTGATACATTGATAGAAGAGGGGAGAGTAAAAGTAAACGATAAAATTAAAACCGAATTAGGTTTCAAAATTAATCCCTCACGCGATAAAGTTTTTGTCGATGGCAAACAAGCCGTAAAATTAGACAAACCTGTATATATCGTTTTCAACAAACCAAAAGATTGTATCACAACAACCAAAGACGAAAAGGGGAGAACAAGTGTTTTGGATTATGTAAAAGTCCGCGATCGTATTTATCCGATCGGTAGGCTCGATCGTGACACAACGGGTGTTTTGCTCTTAACTACTGATGGCGAGTTTGCTAATCATTTGATGCATCCAAAACACGAGATTAAAAAATCATACAAAGTTACACTCAATGAACCGATGACTCCCCAAATCGCTGCTATACTCAGTAAAGGAGTAAAGATCTCCGGCAGGCAAACAGAAGCTGCCGAAGTGATTATTATTCCAGGAACGAAAAACAAAGAAGTTGGTATCATCATTCACGAGGGAAGAAACCGTCAGGTTCGTAGAATGTTTGAAGCTCATAATTATGAAATTAAAAAATTAGAGCGCATTGCCTACGGTGATGTTTCAATCGAAGGATTAAAACGTGGCGAATGGCGATATATGACTAAAAAAGAGATCGAAAGTTTTTATAAATAGGAGAAAATTATGCAACTAATTAAATTGTTTGTGTTTAGTTTACTAATCTTTGTTATAAGTTCAGTAGCTTATTCAAATTTTGATAAGTTATTCTTCAATAAAACTATGCGTGTTGATTATTTCCATACAGGCTCGAAGACGCAAGAGATTTTTAACATCGACCAAATTTATGAAGAAGGCGAGTGGCCCGGAAGCAAAATTAACTTGATCGATACACTGAATTATGGTGAATATTTAGTAAAAGTATTTGATGTTGCAACCAATAATTTAATTTTCTCACGCGGTTATTCTACAATCTTCAACGAATGGCAGTCAACCGATGAGGCTGCGCCCGGTGTTTTTAAAACTTACCACGAAACAGTCCGACTTCCAATGCCAAAGCGGAAAATCCAATTTACAATCAACAGGCGGGATAAACAGATGATGTTTAAAGAAGTTTATTCAATTACGATTGATCCCGAAAATCCAACCGTTGTTAATAAAAATAATCGTAAATATGACTTCAAAGTTTCGCAAGTTATGAACAACGGACCTTCGGATAAAAAGGTTGATGTGTTGATAATCGGGGATGGCTATACAAAAAATGATCTTGATAAATTTCGCAGAGATGTTAAAAAAGTAAACGACCACATGTTCAGCGTTAGTCCATTCAAAGAACGAAAAAAAGATTTTAATGTTTGGACGGTAGAAGTTGTTTCAGCAGATTCGGGTATCGACAAACCCGATGCAAATGTTTACAAAAATAACATTCTCGGCACTACTTATAATTATTTTAATTCGCCACGTTATATTTTAACCGAGGAGAATAAAACATTACGAGATATTGCAGCAGCCGTGCCTTACGATTTCATAAATATTCTTGTGAACGATAACCGTTACGGCGGCGGCGGAATTTACAACCTTTACACAACTACATATACGATTCCCGACGCTGCCGATAAAGACTGGCAAATAGATTATGTTTATGTTCACGAATTCGGACATAGTTTCGGTGGGCTTGGCGATGAATACTACAGTTCGCAAGTTTCATATACCGATTTCTACACAAAAGGTATAGAACCCTGGGAACCGAATGTTACTGCTCAAACTAAAAAAGAAAAATTAAAATGGAAAAATCTTGTTGATGCCGATACACCAATTCCAACTCCGTGGGAAAAAGCTGAGTTCGACAGTCTCGAAAGCCTCCGCCAAAAATTAGATCGCTTAGCACCCGACTATTACCAGAAGCGTGAACCTTTGATTCAACAGACTCAAAATATTTTGAAATCTACAAAATATGCAAATAAGGTCGGTACCTTTGAAGGGGCTGGATATATTTCAGAAGGACTGTTCCGTCCGCAAGCCGACTGCCGTATGTTCACATTGAGTTTAGCCGACTTCGATGCAGTTTGCCGCGCATCAATCATCAGGATGATAGATTTTTATTCAAAATAATTTTGTTAGGTATTTATGGTCAAAATACTATTTGGTCTTATTTTATTTTTTTCGTTTGGATTTTCACAACAAGATATTCCGAACGTATGGCTTACAAAAGCTGAAAGGAGTAACTTTATTGAAACAGCCCGCTACGAAGAAACCCTGGGTTTCTGCCGCCAGTTAGAAAAAGCTTCATCCTGGATAAAGATAATCTCTATCGGTAAAAGTGGCGAGGGGCGTGAAATTCCTTTGTTGATCGTTTCAAAAGAAAATATTTTTAATCCTGAAAAAGTTTATAAATCTTCCAAGACCGTTGTCTTGATCCAAAACGGAATTCACTCAGGAGAAATCGAAGGCAAAGATGCATCGCTGATGCTTCTGCGTGATATTGTCATTACAAAAAAATATCCTCACCTGCTCGATAATACAATTCTTCTGATACTTCCCATTTATAATGTCGATGGGCACGAAAGATTTAACTCTTATAACAGGATCAATCAAAACGGACCGGCACAAATGGGATGGAGAACTAATGCTACGAACTTAAATTTAAACCGCAATTATATGAAAGCCGATGCACCGGAAACACGCGCCTTCCTGAAAATGTTCAATACCTGGCTTCCCGATTTTTTTATTGATGTTCACACAACCAACGGCGCCGATTATCAATATGCACTTAGTTATTCAATCGATAATTCTGAAAATATGCAGCAAGGTGTTCGCACTTGGATCAACGAAAATATTATTAAGAATGTTTTCACAAATATGGAATCATCGGGTTATCCGCTTGTGCCTTATGTCTGGTTCCGCAATAATATGGACTTGGAAAAGGGGATTCAAGGGGGAGTTGCTCCGCCACGATTTTCAAACGGTTATCCACCCCTTCAAAACCGTCCTGCATTACTCATCGAAACACACATGATGAAAGACTACAAAACGCGTGTCGAGGGAGTGTATCATTTTATATTAACAATTTTAGAAAACTTTCACACCGATAATGGACAACTTAAAAAAGCAGTTCGGAATGCTGATGCGCAAACTATAAACGGAGTAATCTCACCGTTCCCAATCCGTTTTGAAACGAATTCGGAAGCTGACTCGATTAATTTTTTGGGTTATCAGGCAATCGTTGAATCGAGTGAGGTTTCTGGGACGAATTGGATCCGCTGGACTAACGAACCTCTCGATATAAAAATTCCTTGGTTCAATAAAACAAAAGTTACTGCTGCGATTGAACCACCTTTGGCTTATTTAATTCCACAGCAATGGATTAATGTAATAGATGTATTGCGGTATCACGGTATCGATGTCGAACGATTAAAACAACCGGTCGAAGTTGATGCTGAAGTTTATCGCTTATCAGATGCTAAGTGGCAAGAGAAATCATACGAAGGTAGGCACCCTGTAAGTTATAATGTTGAGAAATTTACAGAGAAACGGAAATTTCCAGTGGGAACTTTTGTTGTTCGACTTAATCAAAGGCTTGCCAAAGTTGCAATTCACTTACTTGAACCGGAAGCTCCTGATGCTTTAGCATTTTGGGGATTCTTCGATGCAATTTTTGAACAGAAAGAATACGCCGAAGCGTATGTCCTTGAAAAATTAGCCCGCGAAATGTTAGTCGAAAATGCAGAATTGAAAAAAGAATTTGAGTCGAAGATTGCGAGTGATACAACATTCGCAAAAAGCCCGCAAGCAAGGTTAAACTTCTTTTACGAGCGTTCGCCGTACTGGGATACTCAGATGAACCTGTATCCTGTTGCGCGGGTTGTTTCGGATGTGAAGTTTGTAACGGAACCGGTTAAGAAATGAATCGGTGGAATGGGGAAGGGGAGAAGTCGGAATGAAGGAATGATGTCAGCCGGAGGCTGATGTGCCTATGGCACAGATTGTTGGAGTGATGGAATGATGTAAGCTGGAGGCTGATGTGCCAATATATAGTCTATTACGTTATAGAAATCAAAATAATATTTTGTGCCATATAACGGCGTTGCCGATAAGCGGCGCCCCAGAACAAGAATGCCACTTAGAAAACAACTGCCGAAGATTAAGCAAACTGTGCTTAACTTTCATCGTAAGCGCAGTTTGCAACAATGTTATTTAATTGAACTACCTTGAACAAGTTAGCCGAAACGGAACGACTAACACTGAAATTTGTTAAATGCCGAATGCGAAAACGCTGTCGGCTTGAGGCACTTGTTAGCTCACGTCTCATTCTTTTTAGTAAAATCATACATCCCAATTTTTAATAAACATATAAACAAGAGGTGCAAGTTATCAACTGAATATTCAGAAGAATGCATTAAGCCGTGTGCGACTTTATGCCTTAAATTATAGCCCTTCTTTTCAACTAATAGAAATTTGAACAGCAACAAATCGTCTGGATTAAATATTTTTTCTATTTCTTCTTCCCTAAGTAACATATTGATATCTTTTTCTTTTACTATCAATTTATCATTTTTATCTTTTGTTTGTGTGAATGTTGTAATTCCATTAAACGAACATAAATCTCTTACAAGTCCTTCAATTTTTAAAGTCAGTGAATCGGTTGGCATTACTAAATCCGGATAGTAATTAACATTATGAATGATATTCTTTAATTGAACAAAATATTCGATTAAGCTTCCAGTTATTTGGGATAACCAATTGAAACTATAAACCTTGCCCATAATTTTTTTTGTGAAGGTTTTACCAAACCAAGAATTCTTTTCAAAATAATCTAAAACAGAATTAATATTTAACTTGTTTTCTCTAACACACGTATAAATTATATAGTGAATGAGATAAATATACTGCATACTTAAAGCGTGTCCATAATTCTCAAGAAGATGGAAATATACTTTCTCGTTTTCAGAAGAAAAATGTTGGATAGGATTTCCAGATTGGTCGTGAATCGTTTTTGTTAATAAATGTAAGAATGGAGTTAATTCTGCTTGTGATTTGACGGCTTCTTCTAGTTCTTTTTTATTGGGAAGAATATCCTTAGCGTGCATCAGGGTCTTCAATATTTCCTCGGAATCTGTCTTTGCGATTTCTTCCGCTACCTTTTGGCAATGATCAATATATTTTTCAAGACCAATCTTTTGGGAATATTCTTGTAAGCCAACATCTGCTTTCAATGCAATAAACTTTTCTTCTAGCTCTTTTATTTTAGAAGAATCTTTAATTTATTTGTAACAATCTAAAGCTTGTTGACAATAACTAATGCCAGCTAAGTCTTCTTTAGTTTCTGCTAATAGCTTCTCGTAAACAATTGCCTCGTTTTTCTTCCAATTGTATTTGGTAAGCCCTAGCTTCTTTGATAAAGCATATCCAATCTCAAGCATTTGAATTGCTGGATGATATTCGTTATCATTTTCAAGTATGCTCGATATATCCCACATTATTTCAATCATTTCATCAAGTGATGTATCCTTGAATATTTTGTAGTTATCATTGATAAGGCGAAGAAGGTTGTATTGCAGAAAATGGTTTTTAGTTTTGACTGATTTGTAATTTTTGATATGCTCAATTACAAGTGAAATCACTTCATTTGTTTTGTATTTAATTTGAACAGATAAGGGGAACAAATTCCTAAGATAGTATAAGATTTTGTGCGGCGAATCTTTTAACTCCCCAGATTTTACTTCTTGATTTAGTTCTTCTATTATTGCGAAATAATCATCTATTGCTGATTGCGCATATTTTTGATTTTTGTGAGGAGATAACCATAATAAATGGGAATAGCGAACACGCAAATAGATATTATTAGTTTCAGCAAACTTGTTTTTAATATGTTCAAAAGAATCTCCGGTAAAATTGTTTAAGGATGGATATTCCACAGGATTGCCATCTTTGTCAGAACCACTCCACATATTATGGAGTTCGTTATCACGAATTGTAAAATTAAAAATGTCCATTTCGAGTTGCGCTAATTTAACAGCATCCATATCCTTTGTTTTATATTTCTCATCTCTATACTTCTGCCAAATGTCGCTTACTGAAGTAGGATATTTATCTACAAAGGATAAGGTTTCTAAATATTTATAAACTTCTTCATTGGTATTGAAATTCATATTTGCACCAATTAGTGAGCTAACTATTAATTATCCCGCCATAAATCTGCATATCACTTACGCCGGTGGCGGACAAGCCGGCGGTTTGTGTGTTATAATCTATTCAGCCAGAGGCTGACAAGTAAAAACTTTGTTTTCGCGTTATCACTTCACAATGCGAAATTCTGTTACATCAATCTCATTACTCTTATACCTCAATTTTATTTTATCCTCTTCAAATGCAACGAATATATCAATTGTATTTCTAGAAAACGCATCAGAATCATTTATCACTTTTTTTACTTCTCTGAAGGGAATCAATAAGATGCTGCCTCTTGGCATAAGTAGTGAACCATTTTCTTCTTTGAGGGTTTTCTTCAAAACATCTCTAAAAGTTACTTGCCAACCTTTTTGCTTTTTACTTCCAGGTCTAATAAAAACTTTCTCGCCATTGATGGTTGCTTCATATGATTTGAATTCTTGAATATTATATTTATACTTCTCCAAAATTTTTCTCAGGTCATCTAACATTACTTCTTCTTGACCTCTTTTTGCAATTAGCTTTTGAATTAATCCTTTCCTTAACAAGAAAAAGTTTAACTCAGAAATTAATTTTGTTACGATAACTTTCTGTAAAGAATTCAGAGTCTGCTTTGACCCTTGGGATACAACTTTATATTTGTTTGCCTTAAATAGGGCGATCAAATAAAATTCTAATTCAAGTCTAACAACGTTATCATTAAAATCAGACTGGTTCGCGGGTCGACCATCATTGATTATTACAACTCTATCCCAATTTTTAATTTTATCATCCGGCGTGTTATTGTGAGTTTTTAATCTAATATAAAGACTTTTTGCTTCTCCTACATAAACTTTATTAGTTTTTGATTCAATAAGCAAATAAATACCGGGATAATCAATTTTTCCAAGTTCCGCGTTGAAAGTTTCTAAAGATTTGATAGAACGAGGGAAATCCCACGAACGAATTTGCTCGGTAGTTCTTGACCTAATTATGTTTTCACCATTCCGAGGATCTTCATAAAAACCGATCTGTTTTTCTTCCACTTTTATTTCCTTAATGTGATTATGGTTTCTCTGAGCTTATAACTTCTAATTTGTCCAGAACGCCTATTTCTCGCTTTTTCGATTTTCTCAATTGTGAGTCCTAAATCTTGACCAATTTTTGCAATCATTAAATCAGTAGGAACATAAACATCTGCAATAAGGCTGTCGCCAACTACTAAAATAAACCTTCCATTATTATTTATTTTATCTACAACTTTCTTAAAAACTTTATACATATCATCAAAATATTTATGCACGATAAAAGGCATATCCTGACGACGATATTTCCCTCTTCGGTCAATATTCCGTTTAATATTACGTTTGATATTTTCTATCCATTCATTAGTATAAGTAGGCTGGTATTCTTTAATCATTCCCTTTGAAACATTATCACAAACCACCATCTCATCTTTTACTTTTTTAAGTTGTGCCTGATTAGTAGCAAAACCTAACCAACCCATTTCTATTTTGTAATTGATAACATAATCTAACCCATTCATATAAGGTGGAGATGTAATAACCAAATCAAATTTATTGTTATGTTCATATTCCATTGCGTTAGCAAGAATTACATCCGCTCTTGTCGTAATAAAATCCGAGTATTCATTATGAATGATTCTCAAATCCTCAGCAATTTGATGAATCTTTTGGTTCATTAGAACAAATGGGGCTGCGGGGTCGATTTTTTTATTTTTTGAATATCCCAAGCAAGGACTTCGCTTGAGATTACTAACATCAATTAGAATGGATGAAAAAGCCACTTTTAATAAATCAACAATAATAGGATTTATATTTTTTGAAAGATTTTCGATGCCACCTTTCAGCAATTCCAATTTTTTTAAAACACCTTTTGAAAAATGTTTTTCAGATTTTAAAAATTTTGGAGCAGGTGATAATTTACTAGTATCTAATTTGTTAAATACTTTTAATAATTCTGTGGAAGACACTTCCCAAGAATTAAGCTTTGTTTCAGCAATAAACTTTAAAAGAGGATTAAGCTCGGTACCAAACGACCTGTACCCATTTAATTTTGATTGAACTTGAACTGTACCACAGCCAGTGAACGGATCTAAAATTATTGGATTTTTGTAATCTTGACTGTACTGATCAAAAATAGTTTGAACAAAAGATGCAGAAAAACCTTGTACGTAAGGTGCCCAACGATGTATAGCCTCATTTACATTTGGGCTAAATTGAATCGGTTGTTTTTTATTAAGTATAGATATACCCAACTCTTCTAAATAACGAATAGAATCTAAGTCACAATTGCCCATCTTTTTGGGTGAATTGAGTATATTCAGCTGGCGTGCAGTTATATGTTTTGCATTTATCGGAAATAAATTTTGTTGTTGCATATTATGTTAAACTATTTTAAAAAAAGATACAGAACAAACCATTATTAGTATATATCGTAGCTGCCCTCAATATATTATTTAATACCTTCAAATTCAAATTATTTTGACTTTACTATTTATTCCTAGGTACATTACTCACTGTTGTCTGTCCTTTTGCCTATTTTTATTTCGGTTGTATCGGGCGTTTCGACATGCTCAACGCCCGGTAAGGTTGCTGAGTTTGCAGGGCATGGCACTTCGACGCGCTCAGTGCCCTTCTCTCTGTCGGTTGCTGAGCTGTTAAACTGAGCTTGTCGAAGTTTTGTCGAAGCAACCATATCTTTGACTGCCAAAGCAACCGCAGCAACCGGTTTACCAAACTGAGTATAATTCCTTGACAAGAGAGGCAAATCTCTGGAGCATCCTTCTATCAAAGCTTTTTTCTTATTGTGGTTCCATCCCTGCACTTGTTTCTCGCGATAGAATGCTTCATCTATTCTTGAATATTCTTCATAATAAACAAGTTTGACAGGTAATCTTCTCTTAGTATAGTTCGCACCGAGAACGTTTTGATGTTCACAAAGTCTTCTCTCTAAATCTTTCGTGCTTCCAGTATAATAACTTCCATCAGCACATTCAAGTATGTACATAAACGCAGAATTCATAATGAATTAGTATTCTTTATTCCCTGAATAAATATATTATTTAATAGTTTTAAATTCAAATTATTGCTTCTCTCATCGGCTTTTGCTAAATTTGAAGCGTTAATCGTTTATCGTGAATCATAAATCTTAAATCATAAATCTTATCAAGGAGTTTGTTATCAACAAAAATATTATCACTCGAATATTTATAGTTCTTGTCTTGCTTTCGCAAGTAACCTTCGGTCAAGAAAAAGGTAAAGAACTCACGCTTGAAGACATATTCAACTCCACTAAATTTGCTCAGAAATCTCTTCGTAGTATCACATGGATGCAAGATGGTAAAGCATTTCTTTTCTTACAGACCGATACAGCAAAAAAACAAACAGACATTTGGAAATATGATGTAGCTACCGGTCAACGATCGCTTTTTGTTGATGCATCTAAATTAATTCTGAATGATTCCGATAAAGCATTCAAAATTTCTAACTACATTTTATCACCCGACGTTAAGAAGATACTATTTACCGGCGTAGTTCCAGCGCGTGCAATGAAATCGGGGGGTAACTTCTACTTTTATGACTTACAAGCCGAAATATTTCAACAGCTTACAGATACACGAACCGAGCAAATGAATGTAAAATTTTCTCCGGATGGAAAGAAGGTTGGCTTCGTTCGCGATAATAATATTTTTATTATCGACATTGGGACGAAAGTCGAAACACAGCTTACATTCGACGGCGAAAAGCATATAATGAACGGCCGCTTCGACTGGGTATATGAGGAAGAGTGGAGTATAATCGACGGCTGGCTGTGGTCGCCTGATAGCAAGAACATCGCCTTTTGGCAGCTTGATGAGAGGAGAGTGCCTGCATACCAACTCACCGACTTCAATCCGCAGCATCCAAAAATCGAAACAATGCGCTACCCAAAAGCCGGCGACCCGAATTCCATTGTGAAAATTGGTGTAGTTTCAGTCGAATCTAAAACTACAAAGTGGATGGACATCGGTGACGATGACGATATTTATATTCCAAGAATTTATTGGACTGCAAAACCGGGTAAACTTGCAATTTTCCGTGTGAACCGGCTGCAAAATAAATTAGATGTATTAGAAGCCGACATTAAGACCGGGTCAAGTTCGATAATCTTAACCGATGAATCAAAAACGTGGTTAGATGTCGAGCAATCGAATTATATATTCCTTAAAGACGGTCGATTATTGTGGGCATCAGAAAAAAATGGTTATCAGCATATTTATATAACCACTTTTGATAAACAAACCAAGCAGATTACAAAAGGAAGCTGGGAAGTAGATAAGATTTTAAAAGTTGATGAAGCCAAAAGTGTGGTCTATTTTACTGCTACGGAAAAATCCCCACTCGAACGCCATCTATACAAAATAAAATTAGATGGAACCGGCTTCAAACGTATCTCCACCGAAGATGGAACCCACAGTATAAATTTCTCGCCTGACTATTCGGTGTACATTGATACTTATTCCGATGCTTACACACTGCCCAAAATTCGTCTTCATAAAAACGATGGAAAGTTAATCAGAATAATCGAGGAGAATATTGTTACTGCTTTCGATGAATACAAATTAAGCAGGAGGGAGTTTTTTGATTTCAGAACTTCCGACGGCATTTCATTAAACGGCTGGATGATGAAACCGGTTGATTTCGACCCAACAAAAAAATATCCAGTTTTAATGTACGTTTATGGTGGACCTGGTTCACAAACAGTTACCAACAGTTGGGATAGAAACAATTTGTGGTACACACTTTTAACTCAAAAGGGTTACATCATTGTTAGTATCGATGGCAGAGGTACAGGCGCTCGTGGTACTGAGTTTAAAGAAATGGTTTATAAAAATTTAGGAAAGTGGGAAACGCACGACCAAATCGAGGGCGCGAAATATTTGGCATCACTTCCATTTGTGGATGCGTCACGCATCGGGATTTGGGGATGGAGTTACGGAGGTTATATGGCGGCAATGAGTATTTTGCTTGGTAACGAAGTTTTCAAAACTGCGGTTGCAGTCGCTTCAGTAACCGATTGGAAATTTTACGATACGATTTACACCGAACGTTATATGCAGACTCCGCAGCTTAATCCCGAAGGATACAAACGGGGTTCAACACTCACGTATGCGGATCAATTAAAAGGAAACCTCTTGTTAATTCACGGCACTTCCGACGATAACGTCCACTGGCAAAACACAATAACTTTGGTCAATGAATTGCAAAAGAAGAATAAACAATTCCAAACTGCATTTTATCCGGGTGGAACTCACGGCGTAGCAGGGGGAATTGGACGGCTTCAATTATACACGATAATTACAAATTATATTTTGGAAAAACTTTAATTATGATAGTTATGAAATTTGGCGGTACTTCTGTTGAAGATGGCGCAGCAATTCGCCGCTTGATCGAAATAGTAAAACGAGAGCTTCCGAAACAAATCATAGTCGTTGTTTCGGCTTGTTCGGGTGTTACGAATGAATTGATTCGATGCGCCCACACAGTTAAAAATGGCTCAGAATCAGATGCGATGGATATTCTGGATACATTGCACAAACGGCACACTCAAATAATCGGGGAATTAATAAAAGGAAATCGACTCGCCACTCTGACAAAACAGATAGATGAATATTTCAGTGAAATAAAAAACATAGTAAGGGGTGTAAACCTCCTCGGCGAATTGACTCCACGAACTCTCGACCTTCTCACGAGCTACGGTGAACGTCTTTCGTCATTGATTATCCACTCGGCTTTAGAAGAATCTGGAATATCTTCTAACTTATTCGACGCACGAAAGGTAATGATCACCGACTCATCTTTCGGTTCAGCAAAACCTTTGTTTGATAAGATAGAAGAACGGATTAAAATATATCTCATTCCGGTTTTAAAAAAAAATCATGTTGTTATTACACAAGGTTTCATAGGTGCAACGGAGGAGGGAATTACGACAACAATCGGGCGTGGTGGTTCAGATTACAGCGCCTCAATATTCGGGTCAATCTTATCGGCAGAAACCATACAAATTTGGACTGACGTTGACGGAATGATGAGCGCCGACCCGCGCATAGTTTCGGAATCGAAATTAATCACCACTTTAAGTTTTAATGAAGCTTCAGAGCTTGCTTATTTTGGCGCTAAGGTACTCCATCCAAACACAATTTTACCGGCTGTCCAAAAAAATATTCCAGTGAAAATTCTGAACTCCCGTCGGCCAGAGATACAAGGGACGTTAATTCTACAGTCAACCGAATCTGAAAATAAATCCGTTGTTAAATCCATCGCATCAAAGAAGGGAATTATAGTTATCAATGTAGCCTCTTCGAGGATGTTTCTGGCGCACGGTTTTCTCGCAAAGTTGTTTTCTATTTTCGCCGACCATCAAAAAAGCGTAGATGTGGTATCAACCTCCGAGGTGAGTGTCTCTTTAACCATCGATAATGATAAAGACCTTGACCAAATCAGAAAAGACTTGGAGGATATCGGTGAAATAAGAATCGAGAGAAAAAAGGGAATTGTTTGTATTGTCGGTGAAGGGATGAAGAAAACACCCGGAATCGCTGCAAAAGCTTTTAATGCTCTCGCAAAAGCAGATATAAATATCGAAATGATTTCGGAAGGTGCCTCCGAAATTAATCTAACTCTCGTCGTTGATGAAGAAGATGTAGATAAGGTGGTTCGCGTTTTACATAATGAATATTTTAGTTAAATTAACATAACAAAAACATTGTACGAATTCAAATATAAAAATAATGAACTATGGTGCGACGATATATCATTGATTGAAGTTGCTGAAAAATTCGGAACGCCTCTTTATGTTTACAGTAAGAGATCTATAATAGATCATTGCCGCGAAATCGAAAAAGTATTCGGTGAAGTTGATCATCTTTCGTGTTATTCAGTAAAAGCAAATTCAAATCTAAATATTTTAGAAATCATAGCGGCGGAGGGAATAGGGGCAGATGCCGGTTCAATTGGTGAGTTGTATGTCGCATTAAAAGCCGGATTTCCACACGATAAAATTACATTTAGCGGAGTCGGCAAGCGTGATGATGAAATAGAATTTGCACTTCAAAACGATATTTCATTATTTATCGTAGAATCAGAAGAAGAACTTTACATCATAAATACTATTGCTGCAAAGTTAAGTAAGCTGGCTCGCATTCAGATACGTATAAATTTTGATATATCAGCATCCACACATCCATATATTTCGACGGGTGAAAAACATAATAAGTTTGGGATTGATCAAATGTATGCGGAAGAAATATTTCAGAAAGCAATGGAATTGAAAAATATAGAAGTTTTAGGAATTCATACGCATATCGGATCACAAATAACAAACCCGGATATTTTCATTGAATCAGCCAAAGCTGTTGTAGATTTAATTAAAGTTTTACGAAACAAAAGTATTCCAGTACAACAACTGAATTTTGGTGGTGGGTTCGGTGTACAATATCACGATTTCGTTAAGCACAAATTGTTACCGACCGACGATGAACAGATAGATTCAAAACTTACTACTGTAAAATTACTTGAATCCGCACTACCCGTGCTTAAGGAATCGAAGACAAAAATATTTATCCAACCCGGTCGGTCAATTATTGCACACTCAGGAGTTCTGCTCACAAAAGTATTATACAGGAAAACAACATCCGAAAAAACATTCATCATAGTTGATGCCGGAATGAACGATTTAATCCGTCCAAGTTTATACAAATCGTATCATCAAATTTCACCTATCACAATTAAAAATTCAGAATATGAAATTGTTGATGTAGTAGGACCTTTATGTGAGAGTGGCGATTATTTTGCATTAAACCGCCATTTGACTTTTGTAGAAAGAGGCGATTATCTCTCAATATTCTGCACAGGCGCTTATGGATACGTTCTTTCATCAAATTATAACGGTAGAATGAAACCTGCAGAAGTAATAGTCGATGGTGATAAATACTCCTTAATTAGGAATCGTCAGTCGTTTAAAGACATTGAATGAAGCTCACATCTGAAAATAGTTGGTTGCTTGTAATTTTATTGGCAGCACTAATTTTAAGATTGCTCTTTGCTTTTAACACACCGAACTGGCAGGCACCTGATGAGTATCCGCACTACTTTGTGATTAAACATTTAGCTGTAACGGGTGAATACCCAATCAGTAATCCGAAGTTTCCTTATTACGAAGCATATCAACCACCCTTATATTATTTTATAGGGGCTGGTATTTATTTACTCGTTAAGCATTTGGATTCTCCATCACCTGATTTGTTTCAGGAATTCGATCCCGACACACTTACCACTCCCAAGAATCCAGTACTGATTATCCTGCGATTATTTTCTGTTCTACTTGGGATGCTTACAATACTCATCATTTATAAAACAGCTTTTCTGGTTTTCAATATTGAAACAAAATCTGCTTTACTTGTATTAGCTATGGTTAGTACCCTGCCAACATTTATAGTAAATAATGCTTCGGTTACAAACGATGCGTTGGCAAATTTAGTTGGTGCTATCATTATTTGGCAAATCTTTTTACCTGAAACATCTAAAAGAAATATTTTAATTGGCGTCTTACTTGGGTTAGGGATACTAACAAAAGCAAACCTGTATCCTCTTTCATTACTAATTGTATTTTCGGTTTTGATTCAAAAACGAAATATGATGGAAACTATTAAAAGTGTTTACCCGATTTTCTTGATTGCATCAGCACTCTCATTATGGTTTTTCATTTGGAATTATACAAGATATGGAAGTATCATTGCGATATCTCCGGGTGTCTCTAAAATTTTATCAATCGATGAAATAACGCTTGTCGATTTATGGCAAACAGTTAGAAATATTAATTGGAGTTTTTGGGCGGCGGCAGGACGTATTTATCAAATCAATCTATCGCCTGTATTCTACTTATTAATATTTTTACCCGTTACGTTGGTTGCTTTATTAGGTGTGATAAAAACTTTACTGATTCGTACATACACGACTATCTCTTCAAATAATTTTAACATTATCTTTTTTGCAGGGACATTAATGATGTTATCCTCTTCGTATTTTTCCTTAATGTCAGTCGAGCACAGCAGTTGGGGAAAATATGTCTATCCCTCATTATCTTTCTTTATAATTTTGCTAATTTATGGCGTGTATCAAATCGTGGGTAGAACAAAATCACTAATAATATTCAGCTCGCTTGCAGGAATTCAAATTATTATATCGTTCTATCTACTGTATCAGTTGATTCAATTCAGTTGAGCTCCCTTTGAAATCCATCTTCTCAAACCATTGATTTGATTTTGATTAAGTGGGGGACGATCGGGCGGCATACGAGCTCCCAATTTTCCTTCTACCCGTAAAATCAACGGACTTGCATCCGGATTGCCCCTGTAAATTACTGGTGTCGATGCACCAGTCATAAAATTATCATAATCGTCTAAACTAAAACCACGGGTCTCCTTTGTATCAGCTCCGTGGCATCCAACAAAAGCACAGCTGCAATCGAATAGTGGTTGAACATGAATCAAGTATCGAACTGTTGCTGTATCGGGAAAGACGATATTACAGTCATCCGTTGTTTCGTCTTTACAAGAAGAAAAAATGACAATAGCAGATAGAATTATGATTAAGAAAGTTACTAATTTATTCATTTATTGTTAAATAATTTTTGTTTGTATGAATTTAACCAAATTGACTTTAAAACACAATCTTTGTATATTGGCAGTGCCAAAATTCGAGAAATTATAATTGGGGCCGTAGCTCAGCTGGGAGAGCGCCTGAATGGCATTCAGGAGGTCGTGAGTTCGATCCTCATCGGCTCCACTTCGAATTCGACACAACTTAACGGTTTATTTTCGTTAAATTGTATGTCGAATTCAGAATCCCGTCGAAGACGGGAGAAGAATTAACAAAAGGACTAACTTGATTTATCTTGTTAGTCCTTTTTAGTTTGAGGAATGAGATCGAAGAGATGGCATTTTACGTTTACATACTACAGAGTGAAAAAGACGGGACGTTATATACGGGTCAAACTTTGAATCTGAGAGAAAGATTGCACCTCCATAATTCCGGTAGAATAAAAGCTTGATGGGATAATGGATAAGCAGTAAAATACTTGTTCACCAGTGTTCTGTCTAAAATTCAAAAAAATAAAAAACCAGAACGACATAAGTCAATTATGCCCCAAAATTAAAATTCCCTCACGAACAACCCCAATTAAGATATTATAAATTGTTTTGTAAATATTATCTTGTAATTTTCTTGCATATTTAAGTTTCATCTGATATATTTATACAATTGATTATGAATATCTATTTTTACTTGAAAATATTATTAGGTTTAACCTTTTTTATCGTTAATCTGCCCGCACAACCGGCGGGTTCTACCCGGATGCCCAAACAGGAGTTCCGTGCAGTATGGTTAACAACAGTTGCAGGATTAGATTGGCCCAAAACAAATGACATTGAAGAACAAAAGCGTTCGCTCCTCGAAATAATTCAAATTATTAAAGCTGCTAATTACAACACTATATTTTTTCAAGTTCGGGGCAGAGGTGATGCGATGTATAAATCGAACTACGAACCTTGGTCAGACCGGCTCACAGGAACCTTTGGCAGAGATCCCGGTTGGGATCCTTTGGAATTTGTTCTTAAAAATGCCCATTCGCTTGGGATGGAAGTACATGCCTGGTTTAATACATTCAGAGTGCGGAATGGTGAAAAAGTTTCGAATGGGGGAAAAAGACACATCGCCGACATTCAACCAAGCTGGGTGAGAAAATTAGATGGTGAAATGTGGCTTGACCCGGGAATTCCAGAAGTCAGAAATTATTTAATTAACGTTGCAATGGATTTGGTGAGGAATTATAGTATCGACGGTATCCATTTCGATTTTATACGTTATCCGGGGAGCAATTATCCTGACGAAGATACTTATCGTAAATTTGGCCGGGGTGAAGATAAAGATAGCTGGCGTCGTGAAAATGTAAATAAATTTGTACGTGCTTTTTATGATTCGGCAATGCAAATAAAACCTATGTTAAAGGTTGGTTCAGCGCCTATCGGTGTTTACAAAAATTTACCTAACGCAAAGGGTTGGCAATCGTATTCAGCAATTTATCAGGACTCGCGTAAATGGCTGCAAGAGAAAAAACACGATTATATAGCGCCACAGGTTTATTGGTCATTGGGAACAGAACCGCGAGATCCTGACTTTGCGGCATTAACAAAAGATTGGTGCGAAAACAAACTCGATAGACATATTTATATCGGAATTGGTGCATACAAAGAAAAAGTTTTCGATCAACTTCCGTTATTAGTAGATGTTTCACGTCTTTATGGTGCTGATGGAAATTCATTATTCCGGTATGAATTTATCAAAGACATAAGTACAATCAGTGGGCGATACAGTTATCCGGCGTTGATTCCACCAATGTCATGGAAAGATAACATCCCACCAAACCCACCGTCGGATTTGATAATAGATGAAATATCGGGCGGAGTTTTTCGCTTGCGATGGAAACCACCAGCACCTGCAAAAGATTTAGACCGTGCAAAATACTACGTAATATACCGTTCAACACGGCATCCGGTAAATATTAACGAACCATCAAATATCATAGTTATTACCACAACGAATGATACAGTATTCATTGATCGGATACCAAAACCTAAATCATCTAATTACTATTACATTGTAACCGCAGTAGATAAAGGTAACAACGAAAGCCAACCTGCGACTGAATTAAAAGTCGAAATTCCCATTGTAGCTACACTTTCCAAAAAACTTGCTCCCAAATTTCCCCTTTCGTCTTACCAAAACAATTTGGAATCGATTTTTGTAACGTACGAAGTAGCAGAAGAAGGTAGAGTCAAATTAAAAATACTCGATACTTATAAAAAAGATTTGCAAATAATTGTTGATGAAAATAAAAGACCAGGACGTTATGTAGTCGAGGTAAACTCGAAATTCAATGAGTCGCTAATTACTCTTCAACTTACATTAGGGACAAAAATCTACAGCAAAAATTTACTTCTTCAACAATAAACGTTTTGTTGCGAAACAATTAAATTTTTTGTAAATTCATTGCAATTAAAACTTTATGAGATTGCAATGAAAACTATAATCGAACCATTTAAAATCAAATCAGTAGAGCCCATTAAATTCACTACAGGTGAGGAGCGTGAGTCAATTTTAAAAAATGCCGGCTATAATCCTTTTTTAATCCGTGCGGAAGATGTTTTAATTGACCTTTTGACTGATAGTGGAACCTCGGCAATGAGCGCTAAACAATGGAGCGGTATAATGGATGGTGACGAGTCGTATGCAGGTGCCCGAAGTTTCTACCGCTTTGAAAAGGCTGTTAAAAACCTTACAGGTTTCAAACATATAATCCCAACTCATCAAGGCAGAGCTGCCGAGAAAATTCTTTTTACTATCGTAGGAGGTGGAGGGAAATTTATTCCAAACAATACACACTTCGATACTACACGGGCAAATGTGGAATTCAGCGGAGCAACCGCAATTGATTTACCTTGTAAAATAGGACGAGATCCGGATACTGTTGCCGACTTTAAGGGAAATATGGACATTGATGCCCTCGATAATTTCATTAAAAATCAGGGAGCAGAAAACATTCCTTTAATTATGATTACTGTAACTAACAATTCCAACGGTGGGCAACCTGTTTCGATGGAAAATATTAGAAAAACAAAGGAAGTGGCAAAGAAATATAACATTCCGCTTTTCATTGATGCTTGCCGCTTTGCTGAAAATGCCTACTTCATAAAGACAAGGGAAAAAGGTTACGCGAATATATCAGTCAAAGAGATTGCTCAAGAGATGTTTGCGTTGGCTGATGGCTGCACGATGAGCGCCAAAAAAGATGCTCTTGTAAATATGGGTGGCTTTTTAGCTTTAAATGATGATGATTTAGCTATGAAAGCACGCAACATATTGGTTGTAACTGAAGGATTTCCTACATATGGCGGTTTGGCGGGAAGAGATTTAGAAGCCATAGCACAAGGTTTAGAGGAAGTTGTGGATGAACACTACCTCACCTATCGCATTCGGTCAGTCGAATATTTGGGTGAGAAGTTAACCAAACACGGAGTACCGATATTACAACCACCCGGTGGTCATGCGATATATCTGAATGCCAAAAAATTTGCTCCGCACATTTTGCCTGAACATTATCCAGGACAAAGTATTGTAGGTGAACTTTATATATGTGGTGGCATTCGTAGTGTTGAAATTGGGAGTGTAATGTTCGGAAAATATAATAACCAAACTGGTAAATTGATCTCACCGAATATGGAATTAGTCAGGTTAGCCATTCCGCGTCGAGTTTACACACAAAGCCACATCGATTATGTCATCGAAGTAGTTACCGAGGTTTATCAAAAACGTAATAGTCTAAAGGGTTATCGGATTATTTTCGAGGCTCCAATGCTGCGGCACTTCACGGCAAGGTTTGAACCATTATGATAATTTGCCCGGTTTGTAATACCGTAAACCACCATCTCGCAATTATTTGCAAGCAGTGTGGTGGTTACATACAAACAAAAATAGAGAACATCGATCTGTTCCAGAAGCTTTGGCAACTCATCGAACATCCCGTAAAAGCATTTAAGCATATCGCCATTGCCAAACATAAAAATTATATAATCTTTCTAACCTCTTTGTTTGGAATGAGTTTTTTATTTCTTCTCTTTGAATACATCAACATCGGTCGTTTCATTGATAAGGGAGTTTCTATTGCTGTTGCCGGGATAGGTGGCGGAATTGTTTTAGGTTTTTTCACAGTAGTTTCACTAACATCCATAACGCTTGCATTTTCAAAATTATTTAAATCGCCACCTACAAAATTTTGGAATTTATATTCTGTTATCGCATATTCAACTGTGCCAATCATTTATATTTTCATATTTTTACTGCCAATAAAACTTTTAACATTTGGCATAACCCTTTACACATCAAACCCATCGCCCGTATTAGTTAATGCTTCGGTTTCGTACATATCATGGTTTTTAGAGACACTGATGTTTGCCTGGTTTATTTTTTTATTTAGTACTGCAAGCAAAGTTGTGTTCGAGTTTAATTTTTTCAAAGCAATTACAATGACATTAGCTATATTAATAGGCTTAGGAGTAGGGGTCGTGTTAGTTTTAAATTACATTAGTTCATCAATAATCTCCTCTCATTAAGAAATGCAAAAAAGTGAATTTGACGAAATAGTCTCTCTTTGTTTTGAAAGCCTCCCCGAAATTTTTAAAACTAACATCGATAATGTTCAATTTTCGGTAGAAGATTATCCAACCCACGACCAATTATCAAAAATAAAGCATACTTCAAAGTACTCGCTACTCGGTTTATATGAAGGAGTGCCACGAAAATACAGAGGACCTGGATACGGTATGAGTGCAATGGTGCCCGACAGGATAACTCTTTTTCAGAATAACATTGAATCTGTATCTATGAATGAGACAGATTTGAAAAGCAAAATCCGAGAAGTATTGATGCATGAGATTGGTCATTATTTCGGAATGACTGAAGATGAAATTCGTAAAGCCGGTTATTAACGAAAGTTAAGCGTGTGATTACAAAATCAAAAATAGGCTTCATAGTTGGTCCAATTATTTTTGTTACAATTTTATTGATGCCTGTTCCCGAAACTTTTCTTCATAATGTCAGGCAAATCCCAAACCTAACCGAAATCGAAACTCTTGAATTAGCAACAGGAATGAAAAACGTATTAATTCCTATATTTCAAGTGAAAGGATTGGTTAACGGTACGTTATTCGATTTTACATTTGCAAATACTATTAAAAATTATGCACATCCCGTAATCGGGTTGTTCTTCGGTTGTTTTTTATTAGCGGCTGCGATGCAGAAATATGGTATTGATAAACGGGCGACTTTATGGATTTTAACACGAGGGAAAATAGCAGCTAACCCGAACAGGATTTTATTAGCTATGATGTATTCGAGTGCGTTCATGTCGATGTGGATTTCAAATACTGCTACCGTAGCGATTCTTCTTCCGATTGCAATGGGGCTTATAGTGCACAGTAAATTGCAAGATTCGAAGAATGGTTTTGGAGTTGCACTGATGTTAGGAATAGCATGGTCAGCTTCTGTTGGGGGTGTCGGGACGATAATCGGAACGCCGCCAAACGGTATTGCTATTTCTATCCTAAAACAAAATGGCTTACATACAATTAATTTTTTAGATTGGATGAAGATTGGTGTACCGTATGTGGTTTTGTTTATTCCTATTCTGTGGTTTTTATTAATCAAATTATTCCCCGTATCAAACGATACAATCATCGACGTTAAATTTCTGAATAGCCAACAATCTCAAATTGGAAGACTCAAGACCGGCGAAATTTTAACTGCATCGGTTTTTCTGTTAGCGATATTTTTATGGATTAGCAGACCTTTCTGGGATACTCTTCTTACAAATAACATTTCAGAAATATTAAGTTGGATTGATGAGTATCTAATTGGACTTTTTGCCGGATTAATTCTTTTTGCAATACCGGTAAATTTCAAAAAGTTAGAATTCGTTCTGAATTGGAAAGACACAAAATTTGTTGAATGGGGAACTCTGATTTTGTTCGGTGGCGGACTCGCGCTTTCAGATGCAATGTTTAAAACAGGTTTAGCTTCATGGATTGCAGCATCGTTTATCGGGTCCTTCGGTTCACCCTCTACTTTTGTTATGTTAATGATTGTAGTTGTATTTATTGTATTTTTAACTGAGGTAACTTCAAACACTGCCGTTACATCTATGATGGTTCCGGTATTAATTGCAATTGCATTAAAAACCGGCAACGACCCAATAACGTTTGCGGTAGCTGTTGCTTTTTCGGCTTCGTTAGCTTTTATGCTTCCGGTTGCAACCCCTCCGAACGCATTAGTATTCAGCACTGGATTTGTAAAGATGACACAAATGGTAAAAGCCGGATTTATCTTAAATATCATTGCGTGTTTTTTTACTTTAATAATTTTCTTTATATTTGGACATCTAATATTTAAAATACTAACATTCTAACAAAAACAGGAAAAGATATGGCAAATGTTCTTTTTATTATCTCTTACGAGATAAAGCCTGATAAGAGAGGCGAATATCTAAATCTTATCAAAAATTTATCAACCAAAATTAAACAGCTCGGCATGGTTTACGATGTGTACGAAAAAAAGGGCAAAACCAATTACTTTAACGAGGTCTATTCGTGCAAATCGATGGATGAAATTGATAATTTGGAGGATTCGTTTGATGAAAAAACACAAGAACTAATATCAGTATTAGCTAAATTGGTAAAAGGGAAGATGACGTATCAAACATTAATCGGGCTTGATTAGAAAAAGATGAAAAAGAAGTTTAACCCCATTGTTGTGTTCATACAAGAACACTCAAGCTTGTTGTTGATTTTAAAAAAACTAAATGCAGCCGCTCAATCCATCGAGAAGGAGGGAGTAAAAACAAAATCTATAAAAACCATCAATGATGTAATCAAAGTGTTAGAGGAGGAGATAATCCATCATAATGTGATGGAAGAGGAAGCCTTGTTTCCCGTGCTAGAGCAATATGTTGAAGGACCAACCGAATTACTGGTCGATGAACATAAGTTGATGCGAAAGAAGTTTTTGAACTTAAAAAAGACACTTGCACAAGCTCAATTACCTAAGGCATCAAAATTAATTTCTCAGAAATTAGTTTTAAATATCCGGGAAACTGTTCATGTATACGTGAATCATATACACAAAGAAAACTATATCCTTTTTCCGCTGCTGAAAAGATTTTTATCGAAAGAAGAATTGGATAAAGTTGCATCAAAGATGAGGTGATGAAATCCATATCAGCGCTGATTTTGATAATACTATGTTGTATTGGATAGCCACAAGCGGAATAATTATTTTGACTACCCGTTTGGCTACTGGTGTATCGACAAGAAAAAATATTCACTCAGTTGGTTTTCAGCAATACACATTCCCGTTATAATGATAAAAATAAAACATAATATTCCTCGAATTGGACATGCGATTTATATTTTATTACTCATCATAGTATTAGCAGTTGCATCGTGGGCGCAACAATATAAGGACACTAATGACAATCAAACGATTGATACTACAGGTTTCATAGACAGCACACACCATTGGTACGACATCTACGACGAGGATAAAGTCATTACTCCTTCACCGCATCAGCCGAGATATAAAATAAACCAAATAGTAGAAATCTCAGATAACATTTTACTGTATCAAAAGTTGAATGGCGGATGGCCCAAGAACTACGATATGCTCGCCATATTAACCGAAGAGCAAAAATATTCGTTGCAAAAAGTAAAAGAAAAAACGAATACTACTTTCGACAACGGGGCAACACATTCACAGATACATTATTTGGCTAAAGCATATACGGCTACAAAGATTGGAAGATTTAAAGCGGGTTGTTTGAGAGGAATAGATTTCATACTTGCGGCGCAATACCCCAACGGTGGCTTTCCCCAGTTTTTTCCAGACACAAGCGGCTACAGAAAATATATTACATTCAACGACGGTGCTATGATCGGTGTAATGAAAGTGCTCCATGATATTATCCAAAATAAGCCTTGGTATTCGTTTGTGGATAGTTTCACACGTATTAAGGTATTGCAAGCTTTTGATAAAGGGGTAGAGTGTATTTTGAAATGTCAGATAATTCAACACAGTAAGTTGGCAGGATGGAGTCAGCAACACGATAACGTGAATTTTCGTCCTCAAGGTGCAAGGACATTTGAGCCGGCTGCACTGGGTGGAGAGGAAAGTGCTGATATTGTTCGTTTCTTGATGAGTTTAGAAAATCCAAGCCTGGAAATTATTAGCGCGATCCAAACAGCCGTAAAATGGCTCAAGGAATCACAAATATATGGTATTCGAGTGGAAACAATTGAAGCTCCGGCAATGGTTTATAAATACTCCACATCAAAGATCGACCGGGTGGTTGTTGAAGATCCAAAAGCAGTGCCCATCTGGGCGCGGCTTTATGAACTGGGAACGAACAAACCTCTGTTCTGTAATAGAGACGGAATACCGGTTTATTCTTTAGCAGAAGTAGAGAGAGAGCGGAGAAGCGGATATAGCTGGTACACTTACGAACCGGACAGAGTGTTCAAAGAATATCCCAAATGGCAGAAGAAGTGGGCACCGGATAATAACGAACTGAAATGATGATAATAAGAACAATAATTTTAATCCTTTATGTTACAGTCGCTGGTGCCCAAGTAACAGTTGTCGAGGATAGTCTCTTTTCTCCATCCGTTAATTCCACAATGAAATTTTGTATTGTACTTCCTGAGGGATATGCAAAAGGAACGGAACGCTATACAACAATTTATCTTCTCCACGGATACGATGGGTGGCTACGGCGCAGCAAAATTCGGATTGAAACATGATACTCTTTTTTTCTTCGCGGGATGTTTGAGTCCGGCAATTCACGCACCTTTCGGGCTTGAAGATTCTGCTATCGTCTCGAGGCGTTCAAAGGAAGCGATTCAAACTATTCGGGATATTTTTGGTGCAACGAGAAACAGTTATTGGGATGAGAACGATGTATTTGCGCTTACCCCAAAAGCTGACCCAACATCCTCACCATTCTTTTATCTTGCTGTCGGCTCACAGGATGGTTTACCTGAGATTTTGGAGTTGACTTACAAATTTGCCGTTACATTAAGAAAGCAAGGTATCGAATTTGAATTACACGAAACCGCCGGTGCACACGATTGGAAATTCTGGAATAAAGAAATTGAAATCGTTCTGCATAGAATCAAACAATTGAGAAAGATGAAGTAGAATAATTTGCATAAAAAGGCTATAATTTCGCATAAATCTCAATTTTATCGAAATTAATGTTATTCACTGAAGTTACGCAGAATTGACTTTTTGTCATGTTGAGCGAAGCGAAACATCTAAAAATAGCCTGAATTTGAGGTTTCAGATTCTTCTCCCGCTCTACGAGCGGGATCAGAATGACTCTTTTGCGTAACTTCAGTTTATCAGTAAATTTTGATTGACTATCATCTTAATATTCGCTAATTTTACAGCAATAAATCTGTCTGCATTTAATCTTTTTTAAAAGGAGTATTGAGTATGAAAAATTTTAAACCTTCCTCACTTTTCTTTTCTTTAATTTTAACAATATTATTTATCCTTCCTTCCCAAACCCAACCGCTTCGCCAATGGGTGGCGCATTATAATGGACCAGCGAATTCATCGGATGTTGTTACTTCAATGGTCGTAGATGATTCCGGCAGCATCATAGTAACAGGTTGGAGTAACGGAGTAGGTACAGGGGCTGATATAGCGACCATCAAGTACAACGCTGATGGGGTTACACAATGGATACAAAGATACAACGGCAGTGGTGCCGGAGAAGATAAACCGGTAAAAGTTGTCGTTGACAGCGCAGAAAATGTTTATGTAACAGGGTGGAGTAATGGAACCGGTTTGGATATTGTTACCATTAAGTACGACAAAGCAGGTGTACAACAATGGTTAGTAAAATATATTGGAACAGGGGACGACAAACCTTCTTCGATCCAGGTCGATGATTCGATGAATGTCTATGTTACAGGCTCAACTGTCGTATCAGGTTCAGGGCTTGATATTGTTACTTTAAAATATAACAGTGCTGGTATTCTGATTTGGTCGAAGACTTATAACGGTCCGGGTAATGGTAACGATTATCCTGTTTATTTAAAGTTGGAAGATTATAATTATTGTTACATCGGTGGTGTTGCCAAAGAAACCGATAATGACTTCTTAGTTATTAAATATAATTCAAAGACGAGCGATATTGTTTGGACCAGGTTGTTCAAGCGAACGACCGGTGCAGAGGATATTTTAAAAGCAATGGTTTGGAGAGATGCTGATGAATTGTATCTGACCGGGACGACTAATACCGGTACAGGAAATGATATCCTGACAATGAAAGTAAATGGTATCACTGGAGACACAGTTTGGACGCATGTTTACAACGGAACAGCATCGGGTGATGACGTCCCGTTCGGAATTGCCTTGCATAGCAACTCTCGAGTTTACATTACCGGTCGGTCAGTTGCTTTCGGTTCTTATTACGATATCATAACTTTACGATATGACCAGAGTGATGGGGATTTAATTTTTGAAACTCATTACAACGGTCCCGCAAATGATGAGGATGTCGGTTATGCTATTTTGGGTGGAGGCTCTCCGCACATTGTTGGCTCAAGTTTCGGTATAAATTCAGGTAGAGATATTGTGTTTTTAGAAGTGAAAGCCGATGGCGATATCCGTTGGAAATTAAGATACAACGGCATTATGAGCAACGATGACGTTGCAGTGGCATTAGATTATTATAAAGATACATACTACATCGCGGGGAGTACATTAATGAAGAAAGGAACTCCTGATTTTCTCTTGATAAAGTATGTGAAAGATGATTTGATGAAATACCGGACAATTACACAGAATGATTTACTTCTAAAAGGAGTCAGCTTAAAGCCTTATAATTCAACCGGTAATTTTGGTAACCTTCGCGACTCAGCATTCGCAAGAGCATTCCCGAAAATAAAGAAATATTATGCCGGTGCACCTGGCGGTATGGTACTCGGTATCGCACGAGCAGATAGCCCGAACATCTGTGGATGGATACGCTTTAAATCTGGAAAAGATTTAATGAAATTTGTTCCGCATACAGGTAGTCCTCGTGGTTTTGATATTGCTAAAGGTGTACCGTTCTTCAAAGAGCTTAAGGGTGCAAAATTGGCTGACCATAACAATAAATTAGCCGGAGAGCTTGCAACACTGAAAATAAATATCGGAGCCAGTGATGCTGAAATTACTCCAATCGGTTTAGGAGATCTAATCTTCAACAATGGTGATACAAGTTATCATTATAATGGATATACGGTACGTCAATTAGCTCTGGTCGTAGATAACTTTTTATCATACTATCGAAACTACAGCGGCGTCGATTGGGCACGGTTCGATACAATGTTAACTAAGATCAATAGTGCGTTTTCTGGACCTTATGCACAGGTCAGTCAGTCGCCATTTATGGTTTCGGGTGTGGCACTTTTGGATACGATTCCATTCCTACAAAAAAATCCTTTAGCTATTCAAATGCGTTTAGAATTTAAACCCGAGATGCTCGACGAAACTCCAAACGAGTTTGCATTATATCAAAATTATCCCAATCCCTTCAACCCATCGACTACAATTAAATTTACGCTGCCAAGCGCTTCTTTGGTAACAGTGAAAATTTATGATATTCTAGGACGCGAGGTTGCAACATTACTCGAACAAGAAGAATTAGACGAAGGGGAACAGTCAATCGATTTCTTTGCCGATAATTTATCTTCTGGAATTTACTTTTGCAGACTTGTAGTGAATAAAGGAGAATTTCAGCAAATTAAAAAAATGATTCTGATGAAATAATTTTATTAAAATAGCATTATGACAGAATCTTACAACCGCATAAAACAATTAACCGAGCAATTCAAATCTCAGGAAGCCGCCTATCTTTCTCCGGGATATCAGGAATCGCAGGTCCGGCAGGATTTTATTGATAAGTTATTTACTGCTCTCGGTTGGGATGTTACGCATGAAGTTCAAAAGAATCCTTACGAGCAGGAAGTAAAGATTGAAAATAAAGTTAACACATCCGGCTCGCAGCGGCGGGCTGACTATGCTTTTTTTACAGCACCTAACTTTCGCGATGTTAAATTTTTTGTTGAAGCAAAGAAACCATCAAGAAGCATATCGAATCCCAACGACTATTACCAGACAATACGTTACGGATGGAATTCCAAAACACCTATAGCTGTGCTTACAGATTTTGAGGAATTTCATATACTCGACTGCCGGTTTAAGCCCGATATAAAAACCGCACTCGACAGAAAGCTTGAGGTTTTCCATTATACCGATTTTGAGGATGAAGAGAAATTCAAAAGAATTTATTATCTGTTCAGTCGCGTTGAGGTAGCTAATGGATCGATAGATAAGTATGCCGGTGCCTTGCCTAAGCCGCGTGCAAAGGCAGCAGAAAGAGGAATGTTCAAAGCCGAATACAAGGCTGTCGATGAGGCTTTCCTTGAAGCATTAGACGGATACCGCGAACAGCTTGCCCGTGCATTCAAAAATAAAAACCAGAATTTAGAAGGTGAGGAACTAACCGAAGCCGTTCAGCGCACAATTGACCGACTTGTGTTTATAAGATTTTTAGAGGATAAGTCGATTGAGGAACCGGCTATTGTCGCGATAAAAGATAAACCCGCCGTGTGGGAAGCATTCGCATCTTTATGCAAACGACTTGAGCCGAAATACAACGGACTTGTTTTTAAGCCGCACAGGATTATTGACAGTCCGGAGTTTAACCCTCCCGATAGTAAAATGTTTGCAGATATATGCAGCGAGCTTGCCGACCCAACCTCGCCTTATGATTTCGATAAAATACCGATTTCAATTTTAGGCAGTATATACGAACGTTTCTTGGGTAAGGTTGTTAGCACTACCGATAAGCGTGCAAAGGTAATTGAGAAACCTGAAGTGCGCAAAGCCGGAGGTGTATATTATACGCCTGAATATATTGTACGGTACATTGTGAATGAGACTGTGGGGAAGCTGCTGTATGAAAAAAAGGGTATAGGAATTAGGGGCGAGGGTATAGGGGTTCAGGGATTAGAGATCATGAAAGGAGAATATGATGGCATTAAAAACTTACAAGGAATTGGAAGTATGGAAGCGGGCGATGTCGTTAGTGGAAGAAATTTACAAGTTGACGACGTTGCTTCCCAAAGAGGAGCAATACGGATTGAAGAGCCAGATGCAACGAGCAGCGGTCTCAATTCCGGCGAACATAGCGGAGGGATACGGGCGGACGAATCGGAAGGAATACCTTCTGTTCCTGTCATACGCACGGGCATCGTTAATGGAATTGGAAACACATTTGGAAATAGCGCTGCGGGTTATTCCACTGAAGCAGGATCAAACATCACTGGCAATATCGTTGATGGAAGAAGTGGGAAAGATGCTCACGCGCCTAATACAATCCCTCAAAGCCCACTAAACCCTAATCCCTACACCCTAACCCCTAAGCTTACTCCCAAGCAAGTAGAAGATTTAAAGATAATAGATATTGCCTGCGGTTCAGGCTCGTTCCTCATTGAAGTGTATAGCCAGTTGTTAGATTACCATACAAAGTATTACAACGAGTTTCCAGAGAAAGCAAAGAAGGGCGATGTTGAAACACGCGAGGGCAAAATTGTATTATCGCTAAAAAAGCGACAGGAGATTTTAACAAACAATATTTACGGTGTTGATATAGATTTTCAGGCGACTGAAGTTACACAGCTTTCGCTTTATTTAAAACTGCTTGAAGATGTAACGATGAACGATGCTTTCCAATACAGTTTGCTGAAGGAGAAGATACTTCCCGATTTGAGGAATAATATTGTTTGCGGCAACTCGCTAATCGGTCGCGAGATACTCGAAGGCAAACTATTTGACGACGAAGCCGAGCATACACTAAAGCCGATGAACTTTGAGGATGCGTTTCCTGAAATAATGAATCCTTCGACACGCTCAGGAGGCGGCTTCGATGTGGTGGTGGGAAATCCACCATATAGAGTAATTGGAAAAGAGGATGCCGAAAGTCATATAACTGGGTATTTACAATCAAAATATTCTTCATTTCAATACAAAGCTGATTTGTATCACCTGTTCATTGAAAGATCAGTCAGCTTACTGAAGGCTAATGGGATGTTAGGATACATCACCCCGAATACTTGGTTTACTCTACAGTTCACAAAAAATTTGCGTAGTTTAGTATTGAACAATTCTTTGGTTCAGAAACTTCTTATATTTAACCATAAAGTTTTTGGAGACGCAAATGTTGATACAGCCATAACTGTGTTAAGGAAAGGTACGAAAAGGGAAAATACTGACAAAGTTCAGGTTTGGTCATTTCCAAAGGTCTTCTCTCCTGAACTGATTTCAACAATGACACCACAAAGATTCTCTCAATTAAAATGGCAAAAAGATGAGCCGTATCGATTTGAAACGAGAGTATCATTTCAGTTAGAACAATTGCTTTCAAAAATTAAATCTCAGAGTAAAGAACTTGGAGTTATTGCACGTGCTTCACTTGGAACCCAGGCATACAATAGTGGTAAACATACGAAAGAACAGATTGTTAAGCGTGTGTTCCATGCTTCAAAAAAGCTAAGTGACGAGTATCTACCAGAAATCGCTGGAAGTGATGTTGGCAGATATAGCTTACAGTGGCAGAAAAAAGAATACATCAGATATGGTCCGTGGTTGCACGATTATAGAACTATGGAATGGCTTAGCGGTCAGAGATTATTGATTAGAGAAATTACGGGAAAAGGTATCTACAAGATTTGTGCAACCTACCTTGAAGATACTTACTGCAATTATAAAACTATTCTAAATGTCATTTACCGAGAAGATAGAACATTTTCTATGAAATTCTTGTTGGGCGTTTTGGACTCACGTTTGATTTCTTTTATTTATCCACTTGTATCCAATAAAATTGTGAAGGATAATTTTCCTCGTTTGTCTGTCGGTGACTTAAGACTTATTCCCATCCGCACAATCAACTTTGAGGATGCGGCGGACAAAGCCCGTCACGATAATATTATAAAGCTTGTAGAGCAAATGTTAGATGCAAAAGCTAAGTTAGCCAATGCCAAAACAGAATCGGAAACCAACCGGTTTGAAATGCTTTGTAAAACCTTAGACCGCCAGATAGACGAGGCAGTCTATGAGCTATACGGTTTAACGGAGGAAGAGATAAGGATTGTGGAAGTGGGGAAATAAAATATTGTGATTTCGGCTAACGGTCAGGGCTTGCCGCAGTGGCGGATTAAATGCTCGTCACTGTCGCCCAGCACAAAGTTAATTAATTGAACAAATATTTCTTTACGCACTGCACCCGCCATTGTCGGCAAGCTATTGTTGGCGGCCGTGCTACTGTCTTCACGAAGTCCGTCAGATTAATTGTTTTGAGATGCTCTTACAAAGTTCCCAAATTATTCTTGCGTCACTTTGTTGTATGAAAACTCCGTAAGTTTTTTGTTTGTAAGGATGAATGAAATTTCTGTAATCTCTCAGAACAACACCTAAATCTTTTTCCGTTTGAGTTATCCATTTTAGTTCGTGTGCAACATCAATATAATTTCTAAGTGTCCATTCGTTAAGAGGCAACGTTTGTCCTTTCGGATTTCTCGGTGCAAGTTTGGCAGTAAATACAGGTGCTTGCGTTGGCAGCTTATTGATTTTATTAAGCAAAAGGGTTTCAAGTAGTCCACCCATCATCACTACGGCTGCAAGAGGAGCATTGCCTTCTACACATTTGATGCATTCGTCCCATCTTGAAGCCAAAATCTTCTGCATATCTAAATCGGCAACAACTTTTGCAAAGTTGGGAATTGTATCAACTGTCTTAGTGGCTGGTTTTGCCAC
>JASEGV010000016.1 GCA_030017895.1 Bacteroidota bacterium
ATGTTACGCTGTTTCTATCTATCATTTTTACCCACTCACTTCCACGATGAGCCATAAAAATTATGTGCCTGAAGTTGATAAAGAATTATTTACAGCTCTGTTAATGAAAGCTGCCGAGTTACCTTCAGACCAAAGTCTTGAAGTCGTGCAAAAGATTGTAAAAGGCAAAACGGGCGATAAAAGAGAAAGTGTTATTCGAAAGTTTGTTGAAGATTTGTATGGCGACACTGATTTACGAACGAAAGAAAAAGCTGAGAAGCTATTGAAAGAAGATGATGATGATATTCGCGATGATGAATTCGTTGAGTTTGCAATTGCACTCGATAAAGATGACGCTGTGGTTAAAGACAGCTATGCTAAGTATGAAACTCAGGTAGGTTTATTGCGGACGAAGTTAATGGAAGCAGTTATGCAGTGGAAAGGCGGAATATCATATCCCGATGCTAACAGAACATTGCGTTTCACATACGGAACTGTTAAACCGTTACGACCACGCGATGCAGTTAATTTGGATCATGTTACAACGCTCGGAGGCGTGATGGAAAAAGAAACCGGTTCCGAACCGTTTAAAGTTCCCGCTAAACTACGCCAACTTTGGGAAAAGAAAGATTTTGGAATTTACGCCGATAAAAAATCGGGCGATGTTCCTGTGGCTTTCATTTCGAATCTTGATATCACAGGCGGTAATTCGGGTAGTCCAATTTTGAACGGTAGAGGTGAACTTACCGGCTGTGCTTTTGATGGAAACTGGGAAGGGGTAGTCGGCGATTATCATTTCGAGGATGCAATGAACCGCACTATCAGCGTAGATTCAAGGTATATTTTGTTTATTTTAGATAAATTTTCGGATGCACAGAATCTTCTAAATGAAATGCAAATTAAATAACTTGCTATTTAATAACCTTTTTTATAACTTTTGATTGAAATAAAAACAATATGGAGTCGTTGTTATAGATATTTGTTAATAATTATAAAAGTGTAACTAATTAGTTCTGAATAATTTTCTGATACATTATTAAGCAGTATCGGCTAACAACGTGAAAAACTTACATCTAATATTTCAAAATTGGAAGAATTTTTTCTCCAATAAATCAAACATCATTGCAATTTTATTTGCAATAATCGGTTTAGGGATATCTTTCCTGGCATTTTCCCAATCGGCAAATTCGACATCCGGAAATTTATTCCTCTCCCCTACAATCTCTGATACAACCGACACGATCGAAGATGAACCCGAAGAAGAAATCGACGAGGAAGACCACAGAGAAGTTCCGCCGCAAGACCCGAACATCAACACCAGAACCCACGGAGAAATTTTCAAAGATTCTTCTCAAACAGCCGAATGGGTCGATTCAACAACTTATGTTTTTATTGATTCCACATCACGAGTTGAACACTTTTTACATAAGCGAAACGAATTAGTTTGCGCCAACCCGTTTGTAAAAAATCCACATCCACTATATTTAGAAAATCGCAGCACCGCATATCAACTTACTGTTGCTTTGGATAGCACCGGACGTTTCGTAGATGTAACCGAAAAGATATACGATAAAGATGTAAAAATTCCGATTCGACTCACGTTGGAAGATTATATACAACAACGATTAGAATTTGACCGGTATAAATCGTGGGAAGCATTAGCTAAAGTATATGTTTCGGAACAGAAAGAAGTAGGTTTAAGTGAATTTTTTGGTTCTATTACAAATATCGAAATTCCAATGCCTGCAGTAGGATTTCTTAGTATATTCGGACCGCCCAAAATCAATTTACGAATCAGCGGTGCCGTTGATATCAAAGCTGGATTCCGAAGCCAGAAATCGGACCAAACTTCACTATCTGAACGCGATCAGGTTCGTAACGAGCCGAACTTCAATCAAGAAGTTCAGATAAATGTGAACGGCACGATCGGTGATAAACTAAATATACTTGCCGATTGGAATACCCAACGTACATTTGAGTATGAAAATCAATTGAAGTTAAAATATACCGGTTATGAAGACGAGATAATACAAAGCATTGAAGCCGGCAACGTCTCGTTACAAACCGGCGGCTCTTATATTGGTAGCAGCCAGGCGCTATTCGGAATCAAAGGGAGATTCCAGTTAGGTCCCCTATCGTTGCAAACAGTAGTATCGCAGAAAAAAGGGCAGACAAAAGAGTTGACTGCTTCAGGGGGCGCTCAGGAAAAAACTTTTGAGATTCGGGCTTTTCAATATTCCACAAATCATTATTTTTTCGATACTGTTTACCGGAATATTTTCGAGACACTCTTTGCTTCTCTCGATAACCAATTGCCATTTACGATGCTGCAATATCAAATTGTGGAAATTGAGGTTTGGAAAACCAGACAAGGGGGTATTTTTCAAGCTGGTCAAAAAGAAGGAGTTGCTTTAATCGACTTGCCGCCAATTTATCCGAATCAAACATATCCTGACTCACTCAGAGAGTTTAGCGCCAGATCGGGAAGGATTGAGCGCGGAACCTGGATTAAGCTTCAACCTAATGAATATAAATACAATCCGCAGGCAGGTTATATTTCTATATCTACAAGTTTACAAAACGATCAAGCTTTGGCTGTTGCATTCAGAACTCAAGGTGCAACCGGCTCCCTTGATGACGATATGATTTTTGGAGAATTTGCTGGTTCAGATACTTCAAGCCGAGCTATGATTCTCAAACTAATCCGACCAAAATATTTGAATCCAAGCGACAAACCTGCTTGGGACTTAATGCTGAAAAATATTTATTCATTAGGTGGATCGAATTTGAAAAAAGAAGGATTCGAGCTGAAAATATATCGGGAATCAGGCGGACAAGCCGATATCGACGAGCTATACGGTACCCCATTACTCCAAATATTGAAACTCGACAGATTAGGTGATAATAATTCTCAGCAGCCCGATGGCTTGATCGATTTTAATAACCGTACTGTAGATCAGGCGCGTGCAGAAATAATTTTCCCGTCGCTTGAACCATTCCGAAAATCAATACGTGAATTTTTAATCTCCAAAAACGAATCCGATGCGGTTATCGATTCTTTAATCTTCCCCGAAATCTACGATACACTCACTTATGTAGCCCAGCAAAGTAGGGGTAATCGTTACGTCCTCAAAGGAAAGTCCTCTACTGGCGGTCAGAGCAAGTATAGTCTTGGTTTCAATATAGTAGAAGGAAGTGTCCAAGTTCTGCTCGATGGTTCTCCCCTATCACCGAATGTTGATTATACTGTTGACTATATGATTGGCGAAGTTATTATCAGGAGTGCACGCGCGTTAGTACCGGGTGCAAATCTCCAAATTAAATACGAACAGAACGACCTCTTCCAACTTGCTTCAAAAACTTTAATAGGTTTGCGCGGCGAAATGGACCCGCTCCCTAATACTAAGTTAGGTTTCACATGGATGAATTTGAATCAGGAAACTCTCAGCGACAAAGTCCGTTTGAACGAAGAACCTACTAACAATTCAATATTCGGCGTCGATGCTATGACATCTTTAGACTTGGGCTTTTTAACTACCGCAATCGATGCCTTACCGTTCATTAAAACTAAGGAGATGTCGAGTATTAAAATTGCAGGCGAAGCCGCGTATATGCTGCCCGATCCTAACACGAAGAAGAGTTCGATTGCAAGCGATAAAGGTTCGGGTATTGCGTTCATTGACGACTTTGAAGGAGCGCGTAGAACTATTCCACTCGGAGTTGGGTATTCAACCTGGAGACTATCAAGTCCTCCCGGTTACACTCCATTAGGAAATATTCCAGACTCAATAAAAACTTATTCAAAAGGAAAGCTCAGTTGGTACAACCGGCTGCCAAGCAACGTATTCATTAACGATATTTGGCCCAATAAAAGCGTGCGGCGCGGTCAAGAGCAAGTTACAGTACTTAATTTAGATTACTTCCCAAAAGAACGCGGACCATTTAACTATTCATTAGATATCGAATCGACATTGCTTTCTGAACCAAATAAAAATTGGGCGGGCTTAATGAAATTTTTAGGCGGCACCGGATCGAATATTATTGAACAGAATATTAATTATATCGAACTGTGGATTAAAGCTGAAAATATGCCCGGCAGCGCCGCTGCGAATTTACAACGAGGGAGGTTATACTTAAACATCGGAAAAGTTAGCGAAGATGTAATCCCCAATAAGAAGCTGAACAGCGAAGATCTAGTAAAAACTGTTAATCCCAATGGCGTTCTCAACGAAGGTGAAGACGTTGGTTTAGATATGCTCACAGATGCTGAAGAAAGAATTGCTTACGCTGCATTAGTAAATAAGTATCCCGAACTCTCTTCCGATCCGAGTGGTGATAATTGGGCTTTTTCAACAGGCGGCATAGACTTCAGCCACATAAACGGAACAGAACGCAGCGCCTCAAGCCCTGAAGGTAGATTTCCCGACACCGAAGATTTGAATACTAACGGCTCGGTTGACCTCATAGATAGTTATTTGGAGTATGAAGTTCCACTCGATACGGTTTATATCGACTCGCTCGGATTCGAAAGACAAAACGAATTTATTGTCGGCGGTGGTTCTCTCGGTTGGCATCAAATAAGAATACCACTCACTAATTTCACACGTAAAATCGCATCAGGTGCTGAGAGTTCCACCGACATTTTACAAAACGTTCAATTCGTCAGGATGTGGGTTTCAGGATTCGATCAACCGGTCCGTATCAGAATTGCAGATATTAGCTTAACCGGGAATCAATGGCAGGAGGTGAATAGAACTGATTCTGTCCTCAAAGTATCTGTTGTAAACATCGAAGATAATCCCGAGTATGAAAGACCTCCCGGCGTAATCCGTGAGCGTGATAGAACACAACCCGATCAGGAAATTTTCGGGAACGAACAATCGCTCAACATACAGATCAGAGGGTTGGTTGATGGTCAATCACGTGAAGCATTTAAATATTATGCCTACAAACCCTTGGATGTTTTTAATTACCGGACAATGAAAATGTTCGTTCACGGTGAAAGAACTTTTGATTTCAGAGGACTTGACGAATATGATGCCGATGTTTATCTTCGTTTTGGTTTCGACTCGTTAAATTACTACGAGTACCGCGCCCCGCTCCATCAAGGTTGGGATCCGCAGAATAACGAAATTGTAATTAAATTTTCTGATTTAACATCTATCAAAGAAGGAAGAGATTCGATACGTGGACGTTCTACACCAGTACCCGTTCCCGGTGGTCCTCCCGGCTCTTACTATGTTGTGCGTGGTAATCCCGCTTTAACAAATATCAGATACATTTGGGTTGGAGTTGAAAATCCAGTTGATAAAGGAAAAGCGATTGTATCCGGCGATATTTGGTTTAACGAATTGCGTGTTTCCGATGTAGATGATACACCGGGCTGGGCTTACCGCTTCGATACTCAACTTAAAATAGCCGACTTCGGAAATGCTACGTTCAATTACTCGAAAATGGATCCATACTTCCACGGATTGGATCTGCGGTTTGGTTCAAGAACTAACTCGGTAAACTGGGCAGCGAGTGCAAATTTTGCGCTCGAACGGTTTTTGCCTTCAAGCTGGCAAGGAACTTCGCTGCCGTTCAGCTATTCACATACCGAAAATATTGTGAACCCACAGTATTTTCCAAATACCGATATACGTGTCGATCAAGCTGCTGAACGTGTCCGACAATCTTTGCTGAATGAAGGACATAGTTCCGAGCAAGCGGACTCGGCAAAAAATTCGATCTTGAACGAAGCCCAAACTTTGCGGATATCAGATTCTTATGCAGTTCCAAATTTACGAATTGTTATTCCATCTTCGGCTTGGTATATCAACGAAACTTTCAACAAGATAGGATGGAAGTTTAATTACACAAAATCGATGGAACGTAATCCAACAATCGCTGAACGTATAAGCTGGGCTTGGAACGGTGGTGGAAATTATGCAGTGGCTATACCGCCTAATTTCTATTTCTCTCCATTCACAAAATTATTTGCGGGCGTTTGGTTGTTAGAAGATTTTAAAGATTATAAAGTATTTTATATTCCGATTGTAAGTTTTAATACCGGGTTCGGTGTTCAACGGGGTCAATCGTATGAAATTGCAAGAGTTCAATCTGTTCAACGTCCTGTTTTCCGTAACTTCAACGCGAGTCGTTCGCTAGCGTTTGGATGGAAACTGACAGAAGGCGGGCTTTCGAGTTTATCGGGCGATTACGCGCTTAATATCGAAAGTTTACTTTTACATTTAGAAACCGATTCGGCAGGTACTCAACGCCGCTTTTCTGATATTCTAAAAGATATTTTCAGAACAAATAAGCTCATCGATTTCGGAAGAGATTCCCGCTATGGACAAAGATTTAGCATCAACACCAAACCCAAACTACCCAACTTATTAGATATCAATAAATATTTAGATTTTACTTTGGGTTATAGTGTAAATTACGGATGGCAAACTAACTTCCAACCGGGCGATATCGGAAAAAGTGCCGGCTGGGATAACAATATTACTTTTTCTTCTAATTTTAAATTAAAAGCTTTAACCGATCCTTGGTTTGCTTTCAAAGATGAACCAGAAACACCTCAGGCAAAATTACCTCCTCCGAGAATTCGAGAACGTGAACGAACTGATGATTCTACTGCAGTAATGGATACAACTGCTGTTGAAGAGCCAGTTGTGCAACCAAAAGGACCCAACAAAATATTCTCACAGCTCAAAACTCTTTCAAAAATTTTCATTAAGTACCCTCTATTGGATTACGAAACAATAAATATATCATTCACTCAAACAAACCGTTCGACTAACTCCGGTGTTCGTGGCAGCACGGGTTTTATGAACTTCTGGGGAATCCCTCCATTCCAAGACCCTAATCCCGAATATGGTCCTTCACGTTTATATCAATTAGGCATCGTTGCCGACCCAAGCGGAAAACTTGAATTTGAGCGAACTACAGGTTTCCCGTTTGTTAAATTCAATGTGATAAAAGGATTGCGCGCACCCAACGCTCAGTTACCTGATCAGTTTACACACACGAACAGAATTTCGCTACGAACAAGCAGACCGTTGTGGGAAGGCGCCTCTTTGGATTTAACCTGGAATTTGTCGTGGGCTTTCAATAAATCAATCACACTTGGTACTGATGCCGAAGGTGTGCCTTCAATCAGCTCAATGGCAATTTCCGGAAATGTTGATCGCTCCTTCTTTACTTTGCCACCCGTTCTTCTCTTTAAGATGTTAAAAAGTAATTTAGAAGAAGTCGGTAAAAAATATAACTCCCGCAGAATTGATATCACTGATAAAGCATCGGACGATGTTAAACTTGCAGAATCATTCGAAGAAGGGATGGAAGCCCTGCCATTATTACGGAAAGTATTGGGTCCACTTGTGCCCCGTGCAAACTATTCATTCCGTTGGGATGGTTTAGAAAAAACTTTAGGAATCGGCGATTATATCGACCGCCTTTCTTTCGATCACGTGTACACATCGAACTTTGCAAAACAATGGCGTGGAAATCCCGCAGGAGGTATCCGAACCGAAGGCGAACGAATTGGATATGGTTTTGCACCCCTCATCGGCTTGAATGCAACGATGAAACAATTGCTAAAAGGAAATGTTACAACTACTCTGCGGTATAACACTACTTCTTCATACGATTTGAATATAGCTGCCCGGAATATAGCCAGCACTTTAACTCAAGAATTATCATTCTCAATGAATTACAACCGCCGTGGTTTCGAGTTTCCATTTTTCGGACTCTCACTGAGCAACGATATAGATTTGAGTATGAGTTATTCGATGTCGCATAATTCGCGCACCACATACGAGGTAAACCAATTAGAAACTAACCCCGACGGAACTCCTTTAGAAGGGACTACGAGAACAATGTTTGAACCGAGATTAAGATACGTATTAAGTTCGCGCATAACGGCCTCAGTATTTTACCGATATACTAAATTAGCACCCGATGAGGGGGGTTCTTTGATTCCGGGGAACACAACAAATGAGGGTGGATTGGATATAAGAATTGCAATACAATAAAGAAAGAGAATGATGTTAAATAAAGGTAAAATACTTTGGGTAGATGACGAAATCGAGCTTCTGCGTCCGCACATTCTTTTCTTAAAAGAAAAAGGTTATGCGGTTGAAACTGCTACCAACGGCGAAGATGCTGTCGATTTAGTTACTACGAAAACTTTCGACTTGGTTTTTTTAGACGAGATGATGTCCGGGATGGGCGGCTTGCGAACTCTTTCCGAAATCAAAAACATCAGGCCTGAACTGCCGGTTATTATGGTAACTAAAAGCGAAGACGAAGGTTTGATGGAAGATGCCATCGGCAGCAAAATTAACGACTACCTGACCAAGCCGGTTAATCCAAGTCAGATTCTTTTAGCTTGTAAAAAGTTTTTAGAAGGCAAGAAGATTACCGGCGAACATGTTTCGCGCGATTACATTAAAGAGTTTAACGAAATATCAGTTTCATTGTTATCGAACCCCGACGCAAATGATTGGATAGAAATTTATAACAAACTCGTAGGATGGTCATCCGATCTCGATCAACATCCGGAATTAGGTTTAAAAGATACATTTCACGACCAATTCCGCTCCTGCAACGTTGAATTCTCGAAATTCATCGAAAAAAATTACAGGCATTGGCTTGAAAGTTCGGATAGACCACCACTTTCGGTTGACGTTGTCGAACGGTTTTTAATCCCCGAATTGCAGGAGGGAAAATCGGTTTTCTTTTTTGTGATAGACTGTCTGCGGCTAGACCAATGGTTAGGTATGGAAGTTATCCTGCGCGACCTTTATAATATTAAAAAACAGTTTTATTATTCCATCCTCCCTACTGCTACACCTTATTCACGAAATGCAATTTTCAGCGGTGCATGGCCCAACGATATCGAACGCCGTTTCCCGGAAATCTGGGAACAATGGGAAGATGACGACCACAGCCGCAATAAAAACGAGCTGCAGTTCCTCTTAAATTTATTGGGACGACGTAAAATCAATCTCAAACCAGAACCCAAATACATAAAAATAATCGACCCTGAGTTTGGAAAGAACATTGAACAAAATATCCTATCCTTTACACACAATAAACTAACATCTATCGTGTTTAATTTTGTGGATATGCTTGCACACGGCAGGTCCGATTCGCAATTGTTAAAAGAAATTGCCCCCGATGAATCAGCATATCGTTCGCTCACGCAATCGTGGTTTGCTCATTCTTCCTTGTTGAGTATGTTCCGTACACTTGCTACACAAAAGAATATTAAAGTAATTGTTACAACCGACCACGGAAGTATCCGCTGTATGCGCGGCGCCAAAGTAATAGCCGACCGTCAAGCTGCCACAAATTTACGTTACAAATTTGGCAGGAATCTTAAAGTCGATGATAAACATGCTATCTTCATAAAAAATCCAAACGACTACCGGCTTCCCAACCGAGGTGTTACGGTTAATTATATCATCGCAAAAGAAGATTATTATTTTGTTTATCCCACCGATTATCATAAATATCTTGCCCAGTATCGTGATAGTTTTCAGCATGGTGGAATTTCATTAGAAGAAATGATTCTACCGGTTATTGTCCTCGAACCAAAGCTCTAATTTATTTTGATGAACTGCTACATCACTCAAAGCGAACAAGAAACAATTAAACTGGGATCGGAATTTGCAAAAACCAAATTGAAAGCGGGCGATGTCGTAGCCCTTTTCGGCGATTTGGGCAGCGGTAAAACACGGTTCGTTCAAGGTATTTGCAAAGGTTTTGGAATTACTGAACACGTCTCAAGCCCTTCATTTACAATTATGAACGAATATAACACAGGTTCACTAAAAATTTACCATTTCGATTTTTATAGGGTAAAGTCCACCGATGAAATTGTAGATATCGGTTTTGATGATTATATTAATACTGACGGAATTTGCGTCATCGAATGGGCTGATCGTGTAACCGGCTTGCTTGGCAGCAGGTTCGAAGTACACTTTTCACTCGGCGATGCTGAAAATATACGTGATATAAAAATTGTTCAATTAAATACCTGATAGCTGATGAAAGTGCTTGGCATTGAAACGGCAACGCTTGTGTGTGCTGCCGCTGTTGTTGAAAATGGAAATATAATTTCGGAAAAATCTTTTACTGAACCGAACATACACTCTGAAAAAATTATAAGTGTGATAGACGAAGTACTGAATACTGCCGGTAGCTTCGATGCGATTGCAATTTCGATAGGACCAGGTTCGTTCACCGGCTTAAGAATCGGTGTGAGTACGGCAAAAGGTTTGGCATACTCAACTGGGAAACCAATGGTTGCAGTTTCAACGCTCGAAGCTCTTGTATTTAACATAATATCCAATCGAGTTTCAGATGAGAATGAAATTGTAGCCGCCTTGATTGATGCTCGTCGCGATGAATTTTATACCGGACTGTATAATATCCGGGATAACGAAATTGATGTAATCCTAAAACCGCAAGCCCTTCGTTTTAACGAGCTACTATCTAAATTGCCTCTCACAAAAGTAGCTTTCGTTGGCGATGGAGTTCAAAAATTTAGACAGTTAATTGAGACGCACAACTATGGTTCTGAAAATTTGAAATTTTATCCGGATGGTATTAACTTTTGCAGAGCCTCGTCGGTTGCTTTTGTAGGCGAAAAATTGTTAAAATCGGGTGTAACCGAAAACATTGCTGAACTTGAACCTGTTTATATCAAAGATTTTCAAACATTGGTTAAAATATTATAAAGGAAAATTTTATGGCTTGGTTTAGAAGATCGAAAGACAGTATTGATGCTGCAACGAAGAAAAAAGATGTCCCCGACGGTTTGTGGCTGAAATGCGAAAGTTGCAGCGAAATAATTCACCGCACTCTGCTTGAGCAACAGTTTTTTACCTGCCCTAAATGCAATCTACATTTTCGTATTGGAAGTAAAGAATATTTTTCAATCCTCCTCGATGAAAAAACATTCAAGGAGAGCGATGCAAAAATGCGGTCGAAAGACTTACTTGGTTTCGTGGATACAAAACCGTATAAATCAAGAATTAAAGATATGATCGCCAAATCCGGTTTAAACGATGCTGTTCGTACCGGAATCGGCAAAATTAACGGAATCGAAGTTGGTATTGCGGTTATGGACTTTAGCTTTATCGGAGGGAGTATGGGTTCTGTCGTGGGCGAAAAAATCGCACGCATTACCGAGAAAGCACGCAAATCAAAAATCCCGTTAATCATTGTTTCGGCAAGCGGCGGTGCACGGATGATGGAAGGGGCGTTCTCGTTAATGCAGCTTGCAAAAACGAATGCACGCCTCGCTCAACTTTCGGATGCCGGAATACCTTTCATATCGGTAATTACCGACCCAACCACCGGCGGCGTAACCGCTTCATTCTCGATGATGGGCGATATTAATATTGCTGAACCCGGTGCTCTAATCGGTTTTGCCGGTCCGCGTGTAATCAGGCAAACTATCGGTAGAGACTTGCCAGCAGGTTTTCAACGCTCCGAGTTCCAACTTGAACACGGTTTCGTTGACCTCGTTATCCATCGGAAAGATTTGAAGGATAACATCACAAAACTTTTACGGATGATGTATTAATGCATATAATTACTTCAGTTTCAGAAATGCAGCATTATTCGGATAAAACCCGGATAAACGGAAATAAAATAGCGGTCGTTCCTACGATGGGATATTTGCACGAAGGACATCTTTCCTTAATTCGTCTCGCTAAACAACATTGCGATGTAGTGATTACAACAATTTTTGTCAATCCTGCCCAATTTTCTCCCGGAGAAGATTTTGAAAAATATCCGCGTGATTTGAACAGGGATATTTCAATGTGCACATCGGCAGGATGCGATGTAGTATTTGCACCCGATGTTGCCGCAATGTACAATCATAATTTCCTTACTTTTGTTTCGGTCGATAATATTACGAATAAACTTGAAGGCACATCCAGACCAACACACTTCAAAGGTGTAACCACTGTTGTTGCGAAACTATTCAACATCACTAAACCTCACGTCGCTGTATTCGGACAGAAAGACGCACAGCAGGCAGCAGTAATAAAAATAATGGTGAAGGATTTGAATTTTGATATTCAGTTAATCGTCGGACAAACTATTCGTGAGGCAGATGGACTGGCGATGAGTTCAAGAAATATTTATCTGACAAATGGCGAAAGAAAGGATGCATCAGTTCTCTATAAATCTCTGAAACTTGCTGAAGAAGAAATTATTAACGGTGTAAATTCAGTTGAAATAATTAAAGCCAAAATGATAGATTTAATTTTATCGAAACCGAATTTCATAATTGATTACATTTCTTTCAACGATGCCGATACTCTTGAAGAATTAGGCGCCATCGCCGAAACACCGGTTTTAGTTTCGTTAGCTGCCCGCATAGGTAAAGTTCGATTAATTGATAATTTAGTAACTGAAGTTACGCAAAAGAGTCATTCTGAACGAAGTGAAGAATCTGAAACCTCAAATTCAGGCTATTTTTAGATGTTTCGCTTCGCTCAACATGACAAAAAGTCAATTCTGCGTAACTTCAGTTAGTAATTGAGAAATGAGTAATAAAAAAAAATTAGCAGTAATAATAATGGCTGCCGGCAAAGGCACTCGTATGAAAAATCCTGATATTGCAAAAGTAATGTACGAAGTTGCCGGTCAACCTATGATTGCACATGTAGTCGATCTCAGTAATAAACTTCAACCGTCCCGAATTTTAGTTATTGTCGGCTGGCAGCGAAATTCTGTTGTCGATTATTTTATGGCTACAGAAAATAATATCGAGTTCGTTGACCAACTACAACAGTTAGGCACAGGTCATGCAATAATGCAAACCGAAAGTTATCTCGCTAACTTCGAGGGCGACGTTCTAATTTTATCGGGAGATGTACCATTGCTAACGAAACAAACTCTTGATGGACTTTTGAAGCATCACAACGAAAGCTTTGCATCTGCAACAATCGTTAGCGCTGAAATTTCAAATCCAACCGGCTACGGAAGAATTATTAGAAGCAAGGATGGTTCGGTTATCAAAATTGTAGAACAAAAAGATGCAACAGCCAATGAATTGGCAGTGCAAGAAATTAATTCCGGAATTTATTTGTTTGATAAAGTGAAGCTATTTGATGCTTTGAAACATCTCAAGCCGACAAATGCGCAAGGCGAATATTATCTGACCGATGTTTTTGAAAATTTTTGGAAAAACGGCTGGAAAGTTTCGGCTTTAAAAACTCCCGATTCCATTGAAATTATGGGAATAAACGACTTAAATCAACTCGAAGAAGCACGAAAATTATTTGACTCGAGAAAAACTATTCAACGAAGTTGAAATTATTAAGTAAATTCTTTATACTTATGTTAGAATTTTTAAGGAAACTGATATGAAAAAATCATTTTACATAATCGCCATACTATTGAGCGCTGTATTTGCATTCGATGCCAACGGTCAATACAAAAATCAACGTCCCGAACAAACGAGTGTAGTAAACTCTTTATACAGACCTGCACCAAGTATTTCGGGGATGCTTAGTTGGTTCAATGCTGAAAACTTTCAAATGAATCATAATTTTTCAATGCAATATATTTCAGGCAGCGGCTCCGGTTTATCATTAGCATCATACACAAACAGTATGTTTTATCAAATCTCAAATTCGCTTGATACACGTTTGGACGTGAGTTTGATTGGCTCCCCTTTCGGGCAGTATAGCAAGCAGGATAATTTCAACCGGGTTTTGATAAGCAGAGCCGAGCTGAATTACAGACCATCGGAAAACTTCCGCATTCAGCTTCAGTATCGTCAGCTTCCGATAAGTTACTACGGCTACTATATGCCGCATCACTGGTACACTCCGCCATTCAACTTCGAAGACTAATTATAGGATTTATTTGAAATTAAAACCGAACGATAAAAAGAATCGGTCAAAGTTATTTCTGACCTGGACTCTAAACTTAACTATTTTTCTGCTTTTTATAATAGTCGCATATCTTTTCTATGCTTTTCTTTTTCAACAAATCCCAACGACCGTAAACAACCAACCAACATTAATTGACACTTCGCGACAAATAATACAAGTCGAGATTTTAAACGGAAGTGGTGGTAAAGGGATCGCTGCCAAGTTTACAAATTATCTGAGAACAAAAGGGATTGATGTTGTCGATACACGAAATTATAGAAGTTCGGACATCGAAGAAACTTTTGTTATCGATCGTATTGGCAATCTTCAAAATGCAGCTCAGGTTGCTAATGCTCTCGGAGTATCAGAAACAAAAATTATTCAACAAGTCAATACCGATTACTTCATTGCAGTTACTGTAGTAATCGGAAAAGATTATCACAAATTAAAACCAATGATGTAACAAGGAGAACAGTTGACACCAAAAATTTTAGCTAAAATAATTGCAAACCTTACTCTCACAAAAAAAGCTCACGGCGTAATTATCATGGACTTAAAAAAAATAACCGATATAACTGATTACTTCGTTTTATGTTCAGCCGATTCCGACACCCAAGTTAAAGCGATAGCTGATGCCGTTATTGATGGTACAGACGAAATCGGCATGCCTGCCTGGAGAACTGAAGGGCTAACTCAACGACAATGGATAATTATCGATTTTATTGATGTTGTGGTGCATGTTTTTTTAAACGAAGCCCGGCACTTTTATAATTTAGAAAAACTTTGGGGCGATGCAAAAATAGAAACAGTCGTAGATAAACCACCAGCACCGAAACCTAAAACTACTAAAACTACAAAGAAAAAAATTGAAAGAAAATCTAAAAAATAAAATATTAGATGCGGTAAAATTTTTTATTCCGGATTTTAACGGCGACGCCGTTTCAAGTCGCCTCGTTATCGAAAAACCACGACTTGCCGAACACGGTGATTTAACAACGAATATCGCAATGATTTCAGCGAAACAAGTCCGAAAAAATCCCCGACAATTTGCACAAGAATTAATCGAAAAATTTGAGCTTGACCCATATTATTTTGCTAAAGTAGAAATTGCCGGTCCGGGATTTATTAACTTCATGCTTACAAACAATTATTTTTATGAACGGCTTGGAACCATCGTCAAAGAAAAGTCAAATTTTGGGAAACTAAATGTTGGCGACCGGAAGAAAACTCAAATCGAATTTGTAAGCGCCAACCCTACCGGTCCGCTCACTGTAGGACATGGCAGAGGCGCCGTCCTCGGTGATACGATCGCTAATCTGTTAGAATGGAACGGCTACGATGTAACGCGTGAATATTACTTTAACAATGCAGGCAGACAGATGCGTCTCCTCGGCGATTCCGTCCGTTTAAGATATCTTGAGCTGACAGGCGAAGATGTTGACTTCCCGGTAGATTATTATCAGGGTGAGTATATAAAAGATATTGCTCAACATCTCGTAGATGAATTTGGCGTTTCGTTAAAAGAAAATCAAGACGAAAATATTTTTAAACAACGTGCCGAAGATGAAATTTTTGATGATATTAAAAAAACCTTGAGACGTTTGAAAATTGAATTCGAGGTTTTCTTCAACGAGAAATCACTATATGACAACGGCAGTATCGATAGCATTGTAAATGAGTTTCGCCAAAAAGATTTAGCTTACGATAAAGACGGGGCTGTCTGGTTTAAAGCATCGCAATTAGGAGGCGACACCGATAAGGTAATAATTAAAAGCACGGGCGAACCTACTTACCGGCTCCCCGATATTGCATACCATCGGAATAAATTTCAACGCGGCTTTGAACTGATTATAGATTTATTAGGCGCCGACCACGTTGCCACTTATCCCGATGTAGTCGCAGGTTTAAAAGCTCTCGGCTACGACGAGAGAAAAGTAAAAGTTTTGATACATCAATTCGTTACGATTGTTCAGAATGGTGAAATCGTGAAAATGTCCACCCGCAAAGCTAACTTCATCACACTCGACGAATTGATTGACGAGGTAGGCGCCGACGTTGTGAGATACTTCTTCATTATGCGAAGTATGGACAGCCACTTAAACTTCGATTTGAAATTAGCAAAAACTCAATCGGATGAGAACCCGGTCTATTATCTTCAGTATGCACATGCACGAATCGCAAGCATAATCCGCTATGCCGAAAGCGAAGGAGTTGACGTTTCGGAAAAACCTGAATTTGATTTATTAACTCAACCCGAAGAAATAAATTTGATTAGGCAGCTTGAGCAATTTCCGGATTTTGTTGAATCCTGCGCTGCAAACTACGATCCTCACCGACTTGCCGAATATCTGCACGAAACAGCCGGCTTCTTCCACAAATTTTATCATCAACATCGCGTTGTTACCGACGACAAGCAGATGACCGCAGCACGAATTGCACTTTGCCTTGCAACAAAAATTGTTCTGAAAAACTGTTTCGATATTTTAGGAATAACAGCTCCCGAAAAAATGTAACATCCCTTTATGAATTTTTATCTTCATTTAATTCTAATTTTATTAGTTACAATTAATTCTTGCAGCAGTCCTCAATTGGCACAAGTTAAAATATCATTAAACGGTGAATGGCTTTTTTCAGCCGACTCACAGAAAATCGGAATTCAGCAAAAGTGGTTTGTACCTGAATTCGACCGCTCGGATTGGGAAAAAGTTCAAACGCCTGCCTTCTGGGAAGAATATCCATCGCTTGCAAATTACGACGGATGGGGCTGGTATGCAAAAAAATTCTTTCTCGAAAAAATATCCGAACCTGTAAGTTTACACTTAGCCGGTGTAGATGATGATGCGGTGGTTTGGATTAATGGTATCGAAATTGGCAGCCACACAGGTTATAGTGATCCCTTTGCGCTTGATTTGAAAAATGCGTTACTCGAAGGTGAGAATTTTATTGTTGTACAAGTTTTAGATTACGGTGGTGGCGGCGGAATTTATAAACCCATCACACTTATTGATACAAAGTATCTCGACGAGTTACTAAAGAGTGAATATTTTGGAAAACAGGCGGTGCAGAGCGCCGACTGGGTTAGAGATGCTGTAATTTATTCCGTGTATCTGCGTTCGTTCTCAAAGGAAGGAAATTTTGCGGGATTAGAAAAACGAATACCTGAATTAAAAGATTTGGGAGCTACAGTTTTATGGATGATGCCGATACATCCTGTCGGAATTACCAAACGCAAAGGCAGGTTGGGCAGCCCTTACTCTATTCAAGATTATTATTCTGTCAATCCGGAATTTGGTAAGCTTGACGATTTTAAAAAACTTCTGAGAACCGTTCATGATAACAATATGAAGTTGATTATTGATTTGGTAGCTAATCATACTTCGTGGGACAGTAAACTCATAAAAGAACACCCTGAGTGGTTTAATAAAGATAACAGAGGAAATATTATTGCGCCGAATAGCGACTGGAGCGATGTAGCAGACCTTGATTATTCAAAACCTGAGCTGCGTAAGTATATGATTAAAATGATGAAGTGGTGGGTGGACGACGTAGGCATTGACGGTTTTCGCTGCGATGTATCGGAACTTGTTCCAACAGATTTTTGGGAAACAGCCCGCGATGAATTAAACAAGATTAAACCGGTGATGATGCTCTCTGAAGGGTCAATACCTGAACATCACATGAAGGCATTCGATATAACATACTCATGGAATGTGTATGATGCGTTAGAACCGTTATTAAAAGGTAAAAGACCTGTTGAATTATTGGATCAGATTTTTCAGAACGAATTTTACCAATTCCCTACCGGCTCGTTGAGATTGCGATTCAATACAAATCACGATAAAAATGCCTGGGACGCACCGACGATCGAGAAGTTCGGTTTGGAAGGTTTAAAATTATCGATTGTCTTGATTAATACGATTCCCGGTATTCCGATGATTTACACAGGCGAAGAAGTAGCAAACGACAAACGGTTGGATTTATTCGATAAAGTTGATGTTGACTGGAATCGTTCGAACGAGATTGGTGAGTTATATAAAAAACTATTCAACCTGCGGCATACAAACCGAGCATTAACTTTAGGGAGTATAGTTCGTGTCTCGAATACGAACAAAAAATCGGTGTATGCTTTTTTCAGAATCTATGAAAACGAGATGGTTCTTGTTATACTTAATTTTTCTAATGCAAAGGCGGATGTAGAATTAACTATCTCGGAAACAGCATTCAAATCAAAAGAAAAATTTAAAATGCAAGAGTTATTTACGGATGACCAAATAGAGATCAGTAAAACAGGGCATCGGATATTTTTAAACCCGTTTGATTACAAGGTTTTTGTGAAGAAATAACAACGAACCCCGACATGTTTAGATCGGGCCTTGCGTTTTCTTACTCGACCTCGGGAGTTGGTCGTGTAAGTGTATTTTTTAAGGAGTTATTATGAAACAGTCTGTTTCTAATACTACTAATATGATGCCGTTACATTCAAAAAGATTCATTCAATAAAAGTGCCTTTTCATATATCATTTCGCCCATTCTGACGATTTAATATCTCGTATAACTTTATTCACATACCTCTTGAGTAATTATTTTTAGAAATTTGTAGAATTTTCAGTTTTGTTTTGAAGACAAATTTTCTTAAAATTCAAATAATCAGATTAATAATTTTTAAAGGTCTTATAATGGAACGAAGCTTCACAATTTTACTATTCATACTTGCATTCACGATATCTGCCGTGGCACAACAAACAGGATTGCTGGCGCCTGCCGATAATTTAGTCGTCGATGGAATTCCACCAATTCCCCTCTCGGTTGTAGAGGAAGTTGGTAGATACACAGAATTTCGCTCAGCCGGATTTTTAAGCTGGCATCCTACAAAATTAGAGATGCTCATCACAACTCGTTTTGCCGAGACGCTGCAAATCCACTGGGTGAAATTTCCCGGCGGAGCCCGCACTCAAATGACCTTCTTCCCCGAACAAGTTGGAGCCGCTTCTTTCAATCCCAAATCATCCGAGTATTTTGTTTTTAACAAAGATATCGGAGGCGGCGAGTGGTTCCAAAATTATCGGTTCGATATTCAGACAGGCAGCATCACCCTGCTGACTGATGGCAAATCGAAAAATACTTTCGGAGTTTGGTCAGAGGATGGAAAGAAGATGACCTACACTTCGACACGCAGAAACGGAAAAGATGTAGATATTTACACTATCGAACTAGCTAATCCAAGCAGCGATAAACTTTTAGCCGAAGTCTCGGGAGGTGGTTGGGAAGTTCTCGACTGGTCGCCCGATGCAAAAAAAATTTTAGTCCGCGAAGGTGTTTCTATTAACGAAAGCTATCTCTATTTGTTCGATTCGATAACAGGTGAAAAAGAATTAATTACACAAAAAAAGGAAGGTGAACAAGTTGCTTACAGCAGCGCTAAGTTCGGTAAGGATGGCAAAGGAATTTTTCTAACAACCGATTTGAACTCCGAATTTTTCAGATTAGCTTATTACGATTTGACTTCCAAGAAATATAAATTTTTAACAGAGCATATTAAGTGGGATGTGGATGAATTTGAACAATCTCCCGACGGGAAACAAATTGCTTTCGTAACTAATGAAGATGGAAGCGGAGGACTACACCTGATGGATGTTAAAACCGGGAAAGAATTGAAGCTGCCCAAAATTCCGGCTGGTGTTATTTCAGGAATCAAATGGCATAATGACGGCGTGAACATCGGATTCAGTTTAAGCTCTGCACGTTCTTCCACCGATGCTTACTCGATAAATACAAAAGCCGGAAAATTGGAACGCTGGACTTTCAGCGAGACAGGCGGAGTTAATGTTGAAAAATTTGCCGAGCCAAAATTGATTCACTGGAAGTCTTTCGACGGGAAAATGATTTCAGGTTTTCTTTACAATCCTCCCGAAAAATTTAGAGGCAAGAGACCCGTAATTATTGATATACACGGTGGACCTGAGTCGCAGTTCCGTCCCACTTTCCTTGGTCGATATAATTATTATCTCAACGAACTCGGTATCGCATTAGTTTTTCCAAACATCCGCGGCTCAGCGGGTTATGGTAAAACATTTTTGAAATTAGACAACGGATATTTACGCGAAGATTCATATAAAGATATCGATGCACTTTTTGATTGGATTAAATCGCAATCAACTTTAGACGCCGACAGAATTATGATTACAGGCGGAAGTTACGGCGGGCACATGACACTCGCGATTGCAACTTATTATCCGGAAAAATTCCGTTGTGCTGTTGATATAGTCGGCATCTCTCACTTTGTTACTTTCCTCGAAAATACAGAAAGTTATAGGAAGGATTTGCGGCGTGTTGAATACGGCGACGAACGCGACCCAAAGATGCGCGAGTTTATGGAAAAAATAGCACCTTTAAATAACGCCCATAAAATTAAAAAGCCGTTGTTTATTATACAGGGTAAAAACGACCCGCGCGTTCCTGCAAGCGAAGCTGAACAAATGGTTGCTACTTTGAAAAAGAACAACACTCCCGCTTGGTATCTGCTTGCAAAAGATGAGGGACATGGATTCAGCAAGAAGAAGAACCGCGACTTCCAGCTCTACTCGACAATTATGTTTATAAAAGAGTTTCTATTAAAGTGATGGCGGATGGAAAAGGAATATTGGATTATTGGAATATTGGTTTGTTGGATTTTAGTCTTTGCTATCACGGTCTAAGTTCCGTGAACATTATATGTCGAATAATAGGTCCGCTATTAGCGGATGAATTTTGATATCTTCAGCTTATCCATTATTCCACTAATCCCCCCTTTTTTTGCACTCATCAATATTACAAATTTCTGCCGCTGATACACTTCCCATTTTTTTGATAATTACAGTATTCACACATATCTTCGTTGCGTGTGAACTGATTCGATTTTATCTTCTCAATCACATGTAATATTTCCGTCTCAATATTTTTTATCTTATCTTTACTGAATTTATAAATCTGCGGGTGGTCAGGATATTTTGTAAATACTAATGTCGCTTCAATTTCATCCACTTCCAAAAAGCGGGCAACCAAAACAGAGTAAAATGCCATCTGCCAATAATAACGGTCGGCTTTATTTTTAATATTTTTTAGAGTTACATTATCGGTTTTGTAGTCGAGAATGCACCATTTTCCTTCTTGACTCTTATATAGTCTATCCAACGTGCCGGTCAGATAATCATCGCCAAAAACTGTGTTGAGAGTAAACTCTGTTTTATATTCCGGCAATCGAATAACAGTTTTGCCAAAATCCGATTCGAAATAATTTTTCACTTGTAATAATATATCGTTCGTAACTTGATTTATTTTTTCGTCCTCGATCACAAATTCGCTTTTCAAATTTTGCAGTATAAAACTACTAATATCTTTCTCGTTAAAACTTTGATACTTTTCAAGAACAGAATGTGTTATCGAACCAACAATCCCTCTGTATATCCTGTCGTTCGGGTCATCTTCTTCATGAAACTTAATGGATCGCATTTCAAACTCAGGCATTCCGAGTTGGTATTTCAAAAAATATTTCGTCGGACAATCCTTGAACGTCTGGATTTGTGTAGCCGAGAAAAAGTTACTCCGAATCTGTCCCTGTCGCGATTTAATTAAAATATCCCCGATTGATTTCTCCGATTCAACAACTCTTGCATCTTCCGACACTATTTCTATATGTTCAGGCGCTGTATAAATTTGAAGGTTCAGCAGATAATCGATTTCGGAGTGTAAAAAGTTATTATTTTCTAAATTAATTGTTTTTACTTTTAGGTTATCAACTAGGTGTTCGCCTTTCATAATTTCATTTGAGTTTATATTTAAACTCTTTAATACCCAATTCAAAGCTGATTTAGAATTTTCAGGTAAACTACCTGAAAGCACTAACACATCCTTAGCGCGTGTGCAGGCAACATAAAATATTCTTTTTTCTTCAGCTTCAGTTTTTAAGTGCGATTGCTGCTTCAGAAATCTATAAATCAGCGGGTCAATTTTTTGATCATTCGAATTTTCTTCCATTGCCTGAAAACCGATACCGACTTTACTGTCGATGTATGGAGCATTATCGTACTTAAATTTTTTATCAAGAAACGGAACAAAAACTACCGGAAATTCAAGTCCTTTCGCTGAATGGATCGTCATTATTTGTACAGCATTCCCATCGCTTTCGATGCTTGCCTGCCCTTCACGCTGTTCGCCTGCAATCAAAGTTTTAAGCCGCTCCACAAAATCGTATAGGTTAGCAAATCCCTTTCCTTCGAAGTTACGTGCCAAACGGAGAAGTTTATCCACATTTAAACGACTTTGTTCACCACGTTGTAAGCCAGCTATTGTTCCAAGCCAACCAGTTTGCCTGAAAATTCTTTGAACGAGTAACGGTATCGGTAAGCGAGATGCGTAACTGATATTATCATCCAAAATATTTACTGCACGCTTTGCATTGTCGGATACATTTTCTGTTTGTATGAACGATTTAAGTTTTGACCAAAAATCTGAACCATTAGTGTGGTTCGCAATCTCGAATAATTCAGCATCGGATAGCGTGAAAAAAGGCGACCTGAGCAATCCAACAAGCGCTACATCGTTGTGGCGATTCAGCAAGAATTGGAAGTAATTGTAAAAATCGTAAATCTCCTGCGTTTGATAAAAACCTATACCCCCTGTAATTACATAAGGAATTTTATATTTGTTGAGGATAAGTTCTAATTTCTTCAAATGAGTGCGGCTTCGCAACAGAATAGCAGCATCTTTGAAACGGAAATCGTTTGGAGTTTCAGCCGCATCGTAGATTTGGTATTTAGTTTGGACCAAATTGATTATCCGCCGTGCAATTGCCTCACACTCGATTTCTATAATTTTTTCCTTTTCATTTGAAGGTTTTAAGAGCAGCAGTTCAACTTTTCCGGATGCTGAATTGTTTCTACATTTTAACAACTCATTGTATTCAACTTCAAATTGATGGCTTCCCTTGACCAATATTTTTGCAAAAACAACGTTTACAAAACAGACTATGTCGGTAAGAAGCCGGAAACTTTCAGCTAACACTATTTTTCCTTTTCGTTCATCAGCAGTTGATACAACCGCATTCCCATTCCACCTTATTTCATTATCCGTCGTTTGATAATGTGTGATATCTTGTTTTGTTTTTTCAAAAACTTCAACCTCAGCATTCCGGAATCCATAAATCGACTGCTTTGGGTCGCCGACGATAAACAAGTTTCCGCTTTGTAAATCGAAGAGGAGCTTTCGGAATATTTCATACTGTAGTAAATTCGTATCCTGATACTCATCAACCATAATATATTTGAACTTTGAAGCGAGCTTCTGCTGCACTTCACTCGACTTGAGCATTTCATAAGTTTTTAACTGTAAGTCCTCGTAATCGAGGTAACTCTTTTCGTTTTTCTTGAGTTCATAAATTTTCAGCGTATCTTTGTAAAGCGAAAGAGCCACACGTGTAATATTCAGTAGAATTATTTGGTGTTTATTTTTTATATAGGAACAATATACCTCGATAAGTTCCTTCGAGCTTTCCCAAACATCTTTAAGAATTGATACTAAGTCGTTCACGGATGAATTATCTACTCCCCTGCCGAAAATATCCGCCCGAAGTTCTCCTTTCTGCGTGAGCATACCTTCGATTATTTCTCCGAACATTTTTATTTTATGATCTTCGGTTTTAGCTGTGTGCCAAACGTTCAACATCTGCAAAATTTCAGTCGCTTTTTTACTATTACCCGCTTTTAAAATTTTTTCTGCAGCCTCTATACAACCGGAATCAATGACTGTCGAGAGTATTTGAGACTCTGTTATTTCATCCCAAATTTTCAAAATATCATCGTCCGATTTTCCCGCCGATAAGATTCCATCCTCTGTTAAAAGCCGTTCGACTTGTTCACGTTTTCCAAGAAATAGCTTTACAAAGCTTTGAAGTTTATTCTTCCCGAGAGTCCGTAAAACTAATGCCAACTCTTCATATCTTTTATCCGAAGAATTATTCAGCCATACAGCTATTGTTTCCTGGATTGATTCCTGTATCAAAATTTCCTGATCTACGCCATCGAGAACAGAAAAACCGTAATCAACATTCGCCTCTACAGGAAACTGCCTCAACATTTTTGAACAGAAGGAGTGGATGGTGGAAACATTTGCCGAGGGTAAGTGATTGCTGATGTCCTCGATTTTTTTAAGTCTATCTAACGATTTTTCAGATTGTAATAATCCGTTAAGTGTATCGGAGATTTTTTTTTTCAATTCGCTTGCCGCTTTTTCGGTAAAAGTTATTGCAACAATCTCATCAATCTTCGTATCGGTGTTTAATAGAATATCAATAAAACGACTTACGAGAACAGTAGTCTTACCTGAACCAGCATTTGCTGTAACCGATAGATGTCTTAATATGTCGTGAGCTTTTTTTTGGCTCTCTGTAAAAATAGTTTTTGGCATAATAATCGACTTAATATAACAGGTTAGATAGAAATAAAAAAGCCGATCGTTAGGATCGGCTTATTTGAAAGAAATTTATTTTAGTTTCTAAAAACGATATGTAACCGTTGCTACAACATTGTGAGTTTTAATCTTTTCATCAACGCGCGAAGTTTTATCGTAATTCACACGGAACGAATCCCAAAAGCCATAAGCATAACCCAAGTCGAAAGCAACAATATCTTGAACAATAAAGCCGACACCCGCTGTTATATACTTACGTGCAAATGATGACGGATCGTCTTTGTATGGCGAGGGAAGAAAAGCAAAACCTCCACGCAATCGCATACCCATTGCAGGTAATTCGTATTCTGCACCGCCCCGCAAATTCACTGTAGGTTGGAACATTTCTTTGATATCTGTATTGTAACTGATTAAATCTTCGGGTGCATTACGGAATTCCATTTGTGTCCAATCTGTGTATTCAAGATCTGCAGTCAACATCAAATCTTGAATGATATAAGATACACCACTGCTGAACATAAAAGGTGAAACTACATCGTATTTAGTTTTGAATTTCGAAGGTTTATCGTATGGATATTTGAAGTTATCTCCATTATCAAAAAAACTTTCGCCTTGCGAGGTAAATGTTTCTTCAATTGTCAGCCACGAAGGGGTTTTAAAACTCAATCCTATTCTTACCACATCCGACATACGATACAACATACCGAATTTGGCTGAGAAGCCATTAACAGTTGCACTTATTGTTTGGTCGATAAATAAAGACCTAAAATCGAAAGGAAGTGTTCTATAAATATTATCCAAATCTTGTTCGGAGTAACTTCGTTGCCAGGAATATGAGCCGGTATTAATATTTAAACTCATACCTACATATAAATTTTTTGCAGCTTCCATCGCACCGCCTACACTCCAATTGTTCATCCCACCGCTTTCTAAAATTTTACCGCTTTGTGTAACGCTGTCCTGAATGCGGCTATCAAAAACAAAAGAATTAGGACTCAAAGAATCTATATTTGCTAAATACAATTCCCAAGCTAAATTACCTTTTGGACTTTTTGTTGTAGAAATACCGTGACGGGCGTAATTTTGGATAATTGAACTTACAGGATTAAAACCGCTGAATGAAAGAGCTCCGGCAAAATCATTTATACGATGATAACCCGCAGCGAATACCATACTTCCGCGAGTTGTAGGGAAAGGATATGCTACGCCGAAATTATTCAGCTTCGTGCTGCTCGTAGAAAAAGATTTTTCGTTTCCATACAAACTGCTATTATCTTTAGATGAAAGGTGAGATAAGCCGAAAGAAAATTCGGACATATCTAATTGACCTAATCCTGCAGGATTCCAGAACAAAGCTGTGTAATCGTTTGATATGCCGGTGTAAGCCATACCCAAACCGAGCGACCTGGCACCAACACCGGTTCCTAAAGTTGAATATCGCAACGCATCTTCAGGAAACTGTGCGAAACTTGATACCGAAAAAGTTAAGAGGACAATGATTACAGTTGAAAATATATTTTTCTTCATTATTATTTCCTTAAAAATTTTGTGAGAACAAATTATCGACCGCCTCGTGTATTGCCGCCGCGTGAACCTTGGTTACTGTCGTTACTTCCACCACGGGAATCGTTTCCTCTGGGCGGAGGCGACGATGGTGGCGGCGATGATGGTGGAGTTGACGGAGGTGGCGGTGGTGGAGTATATGTACGTGTTTCCTCACGACTGCTGCCGCGGTCATTTCCTTTACCTTCATCACGTGATGGTGGTGTGTTCTGTCGATCTCTACCCGGTTGGTCATAACGCTCACGCCGCGAATCGGGACGACTTCCACTGCTTTCACCTCGTCCGGTTCCGGACCTATCCGGCGAACGTGGACTCACCGATCTTGTATCTTCTCCACTTCTCGATTTTCCGCGAACCTGTTCATTACTTCCTGTTTGTGAGCGACCACCGGTACCTGTAACTCCAACACCTGTTGGTAAATCATAACCACTTCTACCGCCGTCAAATCTATCCGGGCGATTTTCTAAAGTTTGTGATCCTCTATCAATGCTACCTCGATTTCCACCAAAATCTCTTTTAGTTCTCACCACGTCTCCCTTATCACTCACATAATACCAAGGTGTTCCCCCATAATAATACGAGGGATAGTAATATGACGGGAAATAATAAGGATGTGGATAATATACATAAGGAGTCCAGCACCATGAACTCCACGGGTCATAATGCCAATATCTATCGTAGAACCATGGATCGTTATATACGTAACCAAATGATACCGAGGGCCAATAATATGACGGGTAGTAGTAGGAATATGACCAGCGATGTCGAGGATACCAATTTCCGCCGTCAAAATAATAGTTATTGATTATCTGGCCGCCCGCTTGAGTATACATAGTATCGCTGTAATATTCAGAATCGTATCTTTCGTTCTCAGCGTAAGAGTAATTTTCATTTACTACGTTTCGTTCTTGCTTCACAGTATCAAATCGTGTATAGCAACCGGAAAGCGAAACGATGATACTAAAAGCCGCAATTAAAAATTTTATCTTCATAATAAACTCCATTGATTATTTTCATTATTCAATTACACAACACAAATGCCACAAAAATTCGTCAAAACCAATTAAATCTATCATTAATCTAATTAAAAAAGAGTAGATTGTCAACCGATGTTATAGAAATGTTTCGATTTTTATACAATTGGACTAATTTTGTGTTTAATTGAATACATTATAGGCGACCGATGTATTCAACTGAAATGGTTCGATTAGCAATGCTAATATTATGTTGATTTTTGAAGATATCTTTTAAATTAACTCCTAAGGTGAAACCGCTGCCAATCGATATCCTGACAGCTAAATTCAGGTATCCATATCCTTCACCTAACGCTTTTGGGTCGCTGTCGTTTATCGCCAGATTATATTCGGCGATGATGGATAGAAAATTTCCTAAAGTTTTTTCGGCTCCGAAAAATAAATTCAAATCTTTATCGCTGTCGGCACGTTCGAGTGAATAATTAATACCGCTATGAACACTCAAAAATCCGGCTACCGAAAAATTTTTACTGATGACCAAAAAAATGCCGGGTGATTTTATAGCGTAACGATCCAATGAGTCGATGTAAATTTCTTTCCCCTGAGAATCGAACCCTAACGCTATTGCCGGAAGAATCTGAGATTCATCGAAGGGACGAGCTTTGATGCTCATGCCTGGAAATTTATTCCACTCTGGTTTCGAAGAACCGATGAGATGAGTTCCACCGTATGACAATCCGACGTTGAAAGTATTTAGTAAACCGAACGAGACTCCAAATAATGCACCCCCATTTTGATAAAAATCTACATCTGCTGCATATTGCAGATGGCCAATTATTCCAGCCGTTGGCATATCTACAACAAAGCGAGGTTCAAAATCGCCGCTCGAACCGGCTGATCCTTGTGCATACAAATTATGAAAAGAGATGAGAAAGAAAAAAGAAATTAATATGATTTTTTTCATAACTAACCTATAAATTATTTTCTTGAAACCCATTTGTTGTCTTTGATGTAAAACCTCCACATATGTTCTGAACCGTTGGTGATGCCAACTCTGGAAGATGAAATGATTTCGGATTTCGGATTTCGGATTTCGGATTTTCCAATCCATATCTCATCTCCGCACAGGTCAGTTCCGTTTTCATTTCTTCCGAGTGCAAATGCTTGGCAAACTTTTGCAGGACCGTTCGTGAGATTGTGAATATTTTTTGAGGTGCCAATTTTTCTGTGGGTTTTCATAAATTCGATATTCTCGACCGGTTCTACAGCGCGTATCAGTACAGCGCATCCTTGGTCTTCTTCCTCTGTTACAACATTGCAGCAGTAGTGCATACCGTAAGTGAAGTAAACATATAAATGCCCACCTTGCCAGAACATTACTTCGTTACGTTTGGTTTTTCCACGAAATGAATGACTTGCAATATCATTATGCAAATAAGCTTCTGTCTCAACAATTTTACCGACAAGTAACTTCCCCATGTATTTTCGGATTAAGTATTCACCGAGTAAATCTTTTGCAATTTTTATTGTGTCTCGTAGATAGAATTCACGGTCTAACTTTTTATAGTCAGTGTTAACCAGGCCTATCCGTGTCATCCGTGTTCTATCTCCTCTGAAACTCACGGATTATTTTGTCAACCTCGTCTTCCGATATTCCACTTCCTAAAACATTCCCGCTTTTTGGTGAAGTAATTTTTTCTGTTTCTTTTACCGGCTGGGCTGAACCTTTTTTCCAAACTGGAATATTCCCCGCTCCTTCACGTAAATGCTGCTCGATTTTTTCTATCCAGGATTCCGCCGTCTTAATTTCTGCAGTTGTCTTGGCAGCTTGCGGTTTAACAAATATCGGCTCGCCCGCTTGTGAAGGATTTACAGGTCTTGTTTCAAACACGAGTCGCTTTATGTTAATCAGATGTTTAGCGGAAACATTTTCAGAAATAATCGAGCCTCCGATTGTTCCGGGACCGAGTGTGAGGGATGGCAGAAGCTCGTTTGTCCCGCCAACTGCGCCAAATGCCGCCTGCGTATTTACCAAAATTCTTGAAGCTGGTTTCTCGAGTGCAAATTTCATTATAATATCTTCATCGGACGAGTGAATAACCAGAGTATGTCCTAACCCGCCAAATTCAAGAAGTTCGATGCAGCGATGGCAAGCGTCACGCCAATTAAGTTCTGTGTAGAACGAAAGAACAGGCGATAGTTTCTCGCGAGAGAGTGGAATGTTCTTTCCGACTGCGTTTAATTCGGCAATTAAAACTTTTGTGTCGGATGGAACTTGGATACCTGCTTTTTCAGCAATAAACAGAGCCGATCTGCCCACCATAGCTGCGTTCAAGTGTCCTTCGTTATCAAACATCAGGCGCGAAAGTTTTTCTTTAGCTTCTCCTTCCACAAAGTAACCACCAAGCCGTTTGCACTCTGCAACGACCTTATCTTTTATGGGTGAATCGCAAATGAGCGAAGATTCAGTCGAGCATAGCACACCATTATCAAATTGTTTTCCCGATAAAACATCGGCAACAGCTTTTTGTATGTTTGCAGTTCTCTCGATGAAAGCTGGCACGTTTCCGGGTCCAACTCCATAAGCAGGTTTGCCTGAACTGTAAGCTGCTTTTACCATTGCTCCGCTGCCGGTTGCGAGAATTACACCGGTTAATTTATTTCGCATCAATTCATTTGTACCTTCGAGTGTCGGCTGTGTCATACAGTGTATTACTCCTTTGGGTGCACCGACAGATTCAGCAGCTTCACGTATTAGCTTGGCTGCTTCCAACGTTGAGTAAATTGCTTTCGGGTGTGGGCTTGCAACTATTGCGTTTCTTCCTTTTAAGGAAATGATCGCTTTGAACATCATCGTTGATGTTGGATTCGTAGATGGAATTAAAGCGGCAACTACTCCCATCGGTTCGCCGATTTCGATAATCTTCTTCTCGCGGTCTTCGCGAATCACACCTGCTGTTTTCAAATCTTTGATTGATTCCCAAACTCGCCTTGTAGCGAATTCATTTTTCTTCTTTTTGTCTTCAGGTTTTCCGAAACCGGTCTCCTCGTAAGCCATTTTACCCAAGAGTTCTGCCGCTTCGTAACCTGCATCTGCCATTGCTTTCACAATCTTATCGACACGTTCCTGATTGAAGGCGCGGAATTCCTGAACAGCTTCATTCGCTTGTTCTAATAAATCGCGCACTTCCTGTATTGATGCTAAATCTTTGTATGATGACATATAATTCCTTTATAATGAATATGTTAATCCTATGTATGGAAATTTAATAATCTCGAACTTGTCTCTATCTCTAAAAAAACTAAATCGTGTGAAAACAAATGCTAATTCTGAAACAAAATTACTTCTATAAGCTCTTACACCAATTAAGAATAATGATAACTCGAATCTGTCATCATAAGTTTGTGGTATCATTCCTTCAGCTATGAATTTAACGCCCCCTTTTTCTTTGCTCGAAATAATTGTTTCAAATCCAACCTGTGCCCAACTGTGTGAGTTGCTGTATTCAGTTTCTTTCTGAAAAAATTGTGTAATGTTAAAGTGAAGTTTTGTATAATAAGTGCCTAAACTAAATGAAAGATTTCCATAAAAATTTTCACCCGGATTCGTATCTGATGAAAATAATTTATTTGCGATAAACCAATCGGCACCGATTGCAACGCCCCTAACCAAATCGTCGCTTTGGTAAATTTGGAATTTTGCACCGGTTCCTAAAAACGAGGAACCCCATATCGGTAAGTTGGTTGTGAGGTTTAAATGAAAATAATCTGTGATTGCATAACCGCCTTGAATCAGATAAAAGGTGTACATACTTCCCCAAAATTTTCCCTTTGGGACGGTGTTACCTGTCGACATCCAGAAAAGCCGATTCTGAACTGGGTCAGATACGGTTACCACATTTTCAATATTACTTTCTTGGCAAACGGATGCGGATATAGGTATCAGGGGAAAAGATAATATTAATATCGATAATAATTTCATTAAATGAGATTTTTATTTTTCCACAAGAACAAATTAGTTGTCTCTTCTTTTTCGCGTACTAAATCTTCGCCTGTATATTCATCGATGAAAACTTCGCAGGCAAATACTTTTGTGCCAGGCATCAGATGTCCGCCAAAAACTTTTCCTTCTTTATCGCTGAGTGTAATATGTGTATGGACGAAAGGTTTTCCTTCTCGGATACTCACATTACCGGTGCAGTTTAAAATTTCATAGCCACCGTTCAACTCAATTGTATTGTACTCTTTTTTAATCTGGTCAAAATATCCGATGATAGCATTTGTAACCGCACCGATAGCTGTAACTTTTCCGATGCGAATATCTTCTTCGGTTACAATTTTTGTGAGTGCATCATATAAATCTGAACCTGACGGAATTGCACCGATAAATGAGCGTTTGTATTTGTATTGTAGTCTAAACACAGCCCAAATATATAGAATTAAGAGGATTTTAACAAGACTTTTTGAATCTCATAAACATGAAAATCATCGAGGATAATATCTTACCATTAAGTGCCTTAGCATGACACTATTTAAGTCCTAACCCAAACTGTGAAGTATGCTTTTGTTTCAACCCGAAATGTTCATACGCCAACTTAGTTGCTTCTCTGCCGCGCGGTGTTCTTTGTATAAATCCTTCTTGCAATAAATACGGCTCATACACTTCTTCAATCGTCCCAGGGTCCTCGCTCACGGCTGATGCAAGCGTTGCGAGTCCCACGGGACCGCCAGCAAACTTTTCAATTATCGTAGTAATTATTCGCTTGTCCATCTCATCCAGACCGCGGCTGTCAACCTCGAGCGCTTGTAATGAATATTCTGCGACTTCTTTATTAATAATTCCTTTGTGGGATTTTAGATTCTTATCTGCCTGTGCAAAATCTCTGCAACGTTTCAAAAGCCGGTTTGAAATTCGGGGTGTGCCGCGTGAACGGGTAGAAATTGTTTGCAATCCGTCATCGGTTATTTCGACGTTTAAAATGTCTGATGAGCGCTTAATAATTTTTACAAGTATGTTCGAGTCGTAGTAATCCAACCGATTCGTTACACCAAAGCGTGAACGCAGCGGAGCAGTAAGTAATCCTGAACGGGTTGTAGCGCCGACGAGTGTAAATTTTGGCAGCTTCAGCTGAACATTACGCGCATTCGGTCCCGAGTCGAGAACAATGTCTATAACAAAATCTTCCATCGCGGGGTAGAGGTATTCTTCAACAACAGGATTGAGCCGGTGGATTTCATCGATGAACAACACATCACCCTGATTAAGACTTGTTAGAATTCCCGCCAGGTTATACGGTTTATCTATCGCAGGTCCTGATGTAATTTTTATGTTGCTCCCCATCTCAGCGGCGATGATGTATGCGAGCGTGGTTTTCCCAAGTCCGGGCGGACCTGTTAGTAAAACATGGTCGAGTGTTTCGTTCCGATTTTTTGCAGCGGCGATGAAAACTTTCAAGTTACTAACAATCTTTTCTTGACCATAAAACTCGGTAAACTTAAGCGGGCGCAAGGTTTGGTCAAGTTCAATTTCCCCTTCAAATTGTTCGGGTGATGTAATATCGGATTTACGCATAAATTTGATATCAATTTAAACAGAATAAGTGTGAAATTCAAGAAATTCTCAAGATTCGTGTATTCCCTGAGCTTGATGTGGTTGCCATCTAAATCTTCCACCCGTGCAAACTTTCCCTCGTCGTAGATTTCGATTCCTTTGACAATCGCATCGTGTTTTATTATATCATCTACTCTCAAATTGATTGTGAATACTTGCTATCATATTTAAATAAATGCTTAAGGAAGTGTGGAGCCGCGCGCTCCGTACCATGGGTGAATTTCATAACTTAATCGACCGGCTTTTATTGCAGGGTCGTTGCCGATTAATTGTTTCGCCTCCTCGGCAGTTTCCACGTCGAGTATAAATATACCACTTCAAAAAATAATTGTGTATTATAAACTGTTTTAGAAGTTTTTCGGCCCGTTTATCACACCCCTGTCGAAGTCAGGAGGCCACTGAACTCGATAATTTGGGTGATGCATTGCGGAAAACAGGAGGTAAAAAGTGACCATTAACCTCTCATCAATATCCTTGCAAGTCGAGATTAGTTAGACCCAAATCCTTCGCCCAACGAACTGTTTCTAAATATTCCTCACGGGCTAACCTTCGCGCAATTTCAGGATAGTCGAATGCCTTATACATAGGTCTGTATTGCGACATCAAGTTGATGTACGTATCCTTCGGCAAATTTTCCGAAATCCACACAAGTATCTCTTTCGTCCCGCCAACCCGATTCGGCATCACTAAATGACGTATCATCAAACCTCTGTACATTAAACCATCTTCCGCCGGCTTAGCTACACCCACTTGGTGATGCATTTCGAGTATCGATTCTTTCGTCAGTTCAGGATATGTTGCAGCGCCCGAAGAATATTTCTCAGCCATCTTTCCGTCTGAGTATTTAAAGTCGGGGAGATAAATATCTACGACACCATCTAAATATTTAAGTATCTCTATTTTTTCCCAGCCGCAAGTGTTATAAATAACAGGAAGTTTCAAACCCTTGCCAGCAGCTAAATCTAATGCAAGCAGAATATGCGGTGAGTAATGAGTGGGAGTTACAAAATTAATATTATGGCATCCCTTTCTTTGAAGCGCTATCATCATATCAGCAAATTGCTCTAGAGTCTTCTCTGAACCCATTCCGCCCTGACTGATTTCCCAGTTTATGCAGAACACACATCGCAACCCGCAGTTAGTAAGAAAAATTGTTCCCGAACCGCCATCGCCAACGAGCGATTTTTCCTCCCCGAAATGTGGATGGTATGATGAAATCTCTAATTTTGCAGTTGAGCCACAGAATCCTTCACCCCCCGTTATACGGTTAGCGCCGCATTCCCTCGGACAAAGTTTACAATTTTTCATCGTCAGCCAAAGCTCTTCGCCTCTTTTTTTTAACTCTCCACTTTTGTGCAATTTTATGTAGGCGGGTTCAAACTTATAGACATCATCCACAGCGCGGCAGTTAATCCCAAGTTTAGCATATGCTGTATTGGTTATTGCAAGAATGGCACACGATTTTATAAATTCTCTTCTCGATTGTTTGTTCATTTTATCACACCTCCTATGATTTACAACAATAATCGATGTAAAAAGTGCCGGCTCGAGAAAACTTATTAGTCAGCTCTGAGCCGGTTTTTTTTACTATTAGAAAATACTCTCAACGTATGAGTAGCATCTTTTTAACGATTGTGTAGCTTCCAGCTGTGAGTAGCTCGGTAGAGCTCACGAAGAGTTTGTAGAAGTACACTCCTGAAGATAAATTATCAGCAATAAATTCAACCCACTGGTCTCCAGCGTCTAAATTTTCCCGGTCGAGAAGTGTTGCTACTTCTCGGCCTAACATATCGTAAACTTTCAGAGTAACTAAACCTGCTTCTGGAAGTGAGAAAGAAATATGTGTAGATGGATTGAATGGGTTAGGATAATTTTGATAGAGTGAAATCTTTTCTGGCATTTCATCCTCAATTGAGAAACGCGAATGACGCGCTCCCTTACTAAAAGCTAAAGGGTTGGGATGGATAAAAGGTACTTCATCAACCGAGTGCGTTCCTTTCAGTAAAAACGGAGTCAGACTCAAGGCAATGTATGGTCCATCGAAGGCACGGTTAATTCGACTAACTGCTGAATCGAGTTGAGCGTAAATGACTGGAGACGCTGAGAAATGGTGATAATATGTGAGTATCGAGTCAGCTAAGTAAGTAATCTCACGAATTTTTAAACCGTTACACGGGTCGGTTGGATTACTCAGATCGTTGTACAGTAAATCACCGAGGGCAGTTGTGTCAGTTGGTTCTGTTGCCCCGGAATCATTCGCTATGATAGCGAGCTTTAAAGCATGAACTTCGCCAAGCAGCCGATTATCGTGCTTTTTTACTTTTGGATTTTTCAATTCTCTGATGAATGGTTTTACCTGACTCGACCCAGTAGCAATTTCATCGAATCCACCCGCAGTTCCTGTATGCGGGAAGTACATCCTGTCAGCTTTCATATAGCGGATCCATCCAACGGCAAGTGTGTCAGTTACTTTTCCAATCACCAAACCAGCGGGTCGATTAATGATTTTTTTATAGATATATTCCAAAACATTTCCGCCGTTTGGTTGGATGAAATTTGGGGTGTAGCTGCCAGCCAACTCAGTTCGTTTAACACCCGCCTGAACTCCATCTACTAACCAGAACCAGAAATTTGCTTGAGTTCCCTGTGCTTTCTTAGCTACGTTAAAACTAAGAACTGCAGAATCTCCGAGAGAAACAGTCTTTCCAGTTGCCCTTACTGTTTTATTTTTATCTAAAAAAGTGAATGATGAAAATCCACCGGAATCAAGAATACTAATAATCGAAGAATTAAACCGTATTTGTATTCCGTTTGCCGCTTGAGTCAATTCATCATTGTGAAAAACGAATGTTGTATTACTGCTCACAACTTTTCCTGCTTTAGCTTTTTTTAATGACAAATCGTTTTGGCTGAATGTGCGATACTTCGGCTGCGAAATAGAAAACGAAACTATAAGCAACCCTAATATTAAATTAAATAATATTTTCATTGTAAAACTCCTTTCGAGTTTTTTAAATTTATTTGTTATTTGTGTGCTATTTGGACTGAAAATTATTTCATCAGCAACATCTTTTTGATTTCTTGAAATTTATTATCGACAGCGAGACGATAGAAATACACTCCTGAAGCAAAGCCATTTGCGATGAACTCGATTGTATGTTCGCCTTCATCTAATTCTTCACCGTTCAATAGCTCTGCAACCTCACGTCCTAATAAATCGTACACTCTCAACGTAACTACACCTGCCTCTGGTATCGAGAAGGAAATGTTTGTCGTTGGATTGAATGGGTTGGGATAATTTTGATGCAATTCAAACTTGTAAGGCATTTCTTCCAGCATCTCAGGTTTAAACTCTAAGCGCATCTGAATTGCTAAAGGATTTTTTTGTAAGAAAGGAATAGTATCTAACAGTGCAGTACCCGAAGCCATAAATGGCGATTGACTTACTTGAGCAAAAGGTCCCGAAAAAGCTCCGTTAATCTTTGTTAACATTGTATCGAGCCGAGCCCAATCGATGCCGCTGTAGTTCCTGTAATATGATACAAGGTTATCAACAATTAATGCTATTTGTCGGATTGTATATCCATTATAACGATAACTTGTGTCGTTGTTTCTAAATATCAAATCTCCAAAACCGATAGGAGTGATTTCAGCATCACTCGCTCCGATATTAACCTTGAGTGTTGCTAACTCGCCAGCTAACTTATTGTTGTGGTCTATTAGTTTTGGGCTTTTTAATTCTTTAAAGAAGGGTACGCCCTTCGCAACATCGAATCCGCGAGGATTATCGATGTGAGGCGCGAATTTCATCAAATCCTTCCCGGCTTTAAAACGCATCCATCCGCAGATATTAGGACTATCGGGTCGAGCTATGCCAAGTACCAAGCCGCCCGGCGCGCCCGCGTATCCTTTCTTAATTTTTGGGAATGCTCTCGCAAATGCCGAGTCGCGTAGGTTACCAAAGTTGCCCGTTGAGTTGTAAGGTTTTAAACTTACTCCTTTTAATAAAAGATCGTTTTGTGTAATTGTCCGATATTTCATCGAATCTTCTTTTACATACTTTATAGTTATGAAATCGGGAGGTCCTTTTTTACTTGTTGTTGTACCCGAAACATAATAGGCACCTCTGTATTCAGCTAAAACAAGTCCCACATCATCATTGCTCATCAAGCCGTTGTACCTTAATTGCCAGTTAATATCGCCATCGGCTTGCAGTTCAAGAAATATTATGTCTCTTCCTGAATTTAGTCCAAAACTTGAGCCAACAATGTGCGGAGAACCGCCTCCCAAAATAGAATAACCGACATCCTCATCATTTGCAGGACCATTAAAATGCGATTCAAAAATTAAATCCCCATCGCTCTGGTCATATCGAAGAGTAATGATATCATAGTAAGAACCGAAAGTAACCGAACGACCGGTTATGTAAACACGCGAATTACTGTGCAGAGCAATACCGAAAGGTGTATCATCACCCGAAGCTGTTCCGTTATAAACTTTTGTCCAAACCGTATCTCCAGTAATACCGTTTACTCTCATTGTTAGAATATCGTTGCCTGTGCCTACGTTAGTTGTGCCGGTTAAATACAATTCATCAGCATCTCTCCAAACCATTGCTCGCATAAAATCATCAGCAGCGGCTGTTCGCTTAAACAATCGTGTCCATACTGTATCGCCTGTCCTTGAATTATATTTTATTACCAAATAGTCATTGTCGGCACCTCTGGCGACACCACCGACATAACAATAATTGTATTCCTCCAATTTTAAATAAACAGGATAATCGTTACCATTACCCGGACCGTTATAAGTCTTCGACCAAACCAAACTACCCGCGCTGTTATATTTTAAAGTAATGATATCGATGCCCGTACCTGACCCAACAGTAGAACCGGTAACGTAAACATTCATCGAATCATCCACCTGAACTGAAGCTGGTTTATCCTCTCCGCTTCCGATATACTTTACTGCCCATTGCTGTAGCCCCGCTTTATTGTACTTAATAGTAACAATGTCCAAACCAGTTCCATCGCTCCAACCTGATACATAAACATTCTCGGCGCTGTCAACAACAACTTTTACAGGTTTATCTTCACCGGCACCTGAGCCGTTGTATCGCTGTATCCACTGCGTAATACCATCTGAGTTATATTTTATTGTTGTAATATCAGCTCCAGTTCCGACACCATTACTCCATCCGGTTATTATAATGCTGCCCGAGTCATCAACTACGATTGATGTAACAACATCTGTCGAGTTTGCTGGTCCATTATAATGAGCCACCCACTGACGAAGAGGTTGGGCTTGAGAAGGGATAATAAATAATGTTGTTAAGATAAGAGAGAGGAAAAGTAAAGAGGCTTTAAAAATTTTCATACTAAATACTCCTTAAATACAATTATATGAAACCGTAATTATTTATTTAAAATTAGTGATTAATCGGATGATTGTCAAGAAAAATTGTTAAATAAAATTTGGGATTTTGAAATTCTTTAAAATCTGCCGAATTATAGGGATTTTCTGCTTAAAGCCTATCCCCAATATGAATTACGGTTTTGTTTTATTCCAAAATACTCGAACGCAATAGCAACATTTTAATATCGGCGGATTTGACGAATTCAGTATTTGAAAAACACTTTTTAAATATTTAATTAAAAAAATAAAAACTACCACCCGAACCACCGAAGCGAGGATTTACTATATTATTATAAATTGAACCGAATGTGTAACTTAAACCAATATAACCACTATACCTGTAATTAGTTGCAAGTTCTGTGCGGCGAAGAAGTATCTCTTCAGTTGTGGCTGCCCCTTTTCGAAGTGATAATTGGTCGCTAATTCTCGAATAGCTTGAAAAAAGGTTTAACGAAAGCCCTTCAAATAAACGTAATTTTAAATTAGTATAAATTCTTAAGCTTCGTTTCTGAAAATCGTGTAGGAATTGAGAACCCGAAACTGTTGTTGAAATAGAACCCCACGGCTGGCGCAAATCTATAGTAAAAGAGAGTGATTGTTTGAAAAGCTTTTCGGCTGTCTTGTCGAATATTGTCTCTTCCTCATAACGAACATTTTCATGACTTAGTTTATACATCAATCGGAATTGTCTGCGAGTCGATTCACTGTATGGGAAAATATTGTATTCGACTGCAGGTGAAACTGAAACTCTTAGTTTAGTATTGCCGAACGTAGAAGTTGAAACGTCTGTAAAACCTCCAATCGACCAATGCTCACTAATACTTTTTACAGCCATCGCATCAAAATCGTAACCGCGCGATATACTTAATATTTTCAGATATCCCCAATCGAATTTATTTTCATTGTAATTCGTACTTAACGAAAAATTAAACTTCCAATCGTGTGTAATTCTCGTGGCACTAAATCCGCCCGATAGGTAAACTGACCTTGATACCTTTTCGCCGTTTAAATTAGAATTAATCCTCGCACTAAATACCCAGTAATCCCATTCATCAATAACTTCTTCAATTTTTGTAGGGACTTTATAATTGATATTTAAGAACTCACTTAAGGGTGTTCGGGCAACATATCTTGTTAATCCAATTTTTAACAATCTTGTTAATTTTTGACGTTTCAGGTCTTCAGTATCCGATTGTTTTGTAGTAAACGAGAGAGTGTCGTTCAAACCAGCCGCCTTGTTCTGACCGATAAAAGTTAGTGTATATTCCTCGCCCCCGCCACCTGTACGTTGTGTGGTAACCAAGGCATGAACATCGGCCTGATTTGGATCGCGAACGTAATTTACAAATGTAATTTCAGTGCGGATATAATTTTCGTCGCAGAAAAAGCAATCAATAAAAACATTTGGTGCAAACTGCCTCAAAGTATTTGTAGTGTCTTCAAGTTCCTGTGAAAATAATTGGGTTGTGAATAATAGCAAAAATAGGACAATGGATAAATACCGTTTCATCTTTAACTCCTTTCAATAGTTATGGATGTTTATATATAGAAATTATGTTTTTTCTTCAGGTAATTCAGGTTCAACAAAAATTACTTTTTCGCGTTCGAGTACTACAGTGCCTTCGTTACTTTTTTTAGGTTTGCGAACATATTTTCGCTCGCAATATGCAACCGGTACATTGCCGGCATTTCGCATCTTGCTATAATAAGCTGCAATACTTGCCGCTTGTTTTACTGCTTCTTTCTCCGGTTTTATTTTCGTGTTACCTACTTTTAACACAACGTGCGACCCACCCGCACCTCGGGCATGGAACCAAAGGTCGTTCGGTTTGGCATATTTCATTGTCAGCAAGTCGTTATTAGCAGCGCTCTTGCCTACCAATACTTCAAAATTGCCTGCCACTTTAAAAATTCGGAACGGAGGTAGTGCCGCCTTTTCTTTTTCAGATATTAAGTGCATTCGTTTTAAGTCGGCATCATACTCTTCCTTAAATTCAGCAAACTGTTCTTTTGTTTGACAGTTATCTAAATGCAAAAGCAGTTTCTCGAGGAGTGCAATATTTTTTGTAACATCTACCAGCCGAGTTTTTACCGCCTCGCATGCAATTCGAGCTTTTCTGGATTTATCGAAATACCGCTCAGCATTTTTTGCCGGAGTTAATTTGGGATCCAAGGTTATACGCATTAGTTTATCATTGTGAAATACATCCTCCACATCAATATCCTTAGTCCCTTTTGTTAGATGTTGTAAATTTGTCATTATGACTTTTGCGATATGGTCATATTCATCAGCACGACTTGCCTCCAATACTTCATTTTTTATTGCTTTTTCTGTGCGTACTAACTTATCAAGTTCATTTCTAATTTTTATTAAGAATTCTTTTTTGTCAAAATCAATATTACTCGCCTTAAACGATTTCGCAATGAAAACTCTTACCGCCTCATTTACACTTGAATAATTCTCGGCTGTCGAGCCGGTTAAATGCTCTAACTTTATCATCGAAAATACACGTGGAATATTGTTGCTGGAATAAATTGTCGGGAAAGGCTTACTTACTTCTGTAAATAAATTAATTAATTGTTGGTATATGGTTTTTAAATCATCGTGAGTTAATTCACCAGCATGAACTTTCTCTTCAAGTTTTGCACGATGCAAAGCTTCACGTGTAAGGGTTGAACCAAGAAACTTATAAGCGCCCTTTACTGCACTGAAAGTTGTCTTGTTTCCATCCTCCAGCATTTTATTCTTAAATGTTTCAAAATCGGCTATCAAGTTGGCAAAGTCATCTTCTTTTGATTTCAACAAATTTTCGTACGATTTTCCAACAAAATCTTTACTGTGTTTAAAGGTATTGATTATTTCTTTGTTCTCGTTGATTAAAAATATGTTCGCCGATGTTGTTCCAAAAAGATGAAACAGCATTTTCATCTCATTCGAAAAATTAATATTTATTATTCTGTCAAAAAGATGTCCGGTGATACTATTGATTGTTTGGTTATTTAATTCAGTAAATAAAGAGATTGAATTCCGTTTTGCCCTTGCGATTTGTTCTCGCATAAAAATAAAATTCATCTGCGGAGTAATAGAGACAGATAAAGTTTTAAGATTGGTGTTTGCAAGTAACGAAATTTGTAATTCATTTTTTTGTTGTGAAAATAATTCAAGAACTGTGGCATTTTTGAGTGCCCCATTAAATTCATCCGCAAGACTTTGAAGTGTAATAAAATGATTCAACATAATTTTTGCATTTCCTTTTTTTAACCGCTCAAATATACAAAAACCGAAGATTATCTCAAACAGGAGCGAAAGGCTTGGAAGATGATTAAAATTTTTGTAATTTAGGTGTGGCAATTTCTAAATTTTCTCATTTCTGATTAATAAACGCCAATTTTATAAATTCCTATGTGAGTTTGTATTTATTCAGAAGCACTATCAAAAAAAATAACAGGATTTATAGATGATTTCGAGCATGACGGGCTACGGCAGAGGCGACGCTGCACAAAAAGGTATTACTGCAACGGCAGAACTTCGCAGCGTGAATAACCGGTTCTTAGAACTAACTATACGGCTTCCAAAAAATTTATCGCATCGCGAAAACGATCTAAAAGAAATAATACAATCTAAGATTGACCGCGGTAAAATTAATTTGTCTGTAAATATCGAAACACCTGCCGATCAACAGGCACCTATGATGATTAATAAAGATGCTGCCCGGACGAGTTATAAAATACTTAATGAACTAAAAAAGTCGGTTAATATTAAAGAAGACATTACAATCGATCATCTGTTAAAGTTTTCCGAAATCATACGACCCGAAGATAAAGAAAACATAGGTGAAGTTGAATGGGTGTTGTGCGAAAAAGCGGTTAGAAAAGCTTTAGGCAATCTTCTGAAGATGCGCATTGATGAAGGCAGCGAATTACAAAAAGATTTATCCCGTCGAATAAAATTGATTGATAAAAAGATAGATATAATTGAGAAGCTCTCGAAACAACGCATCCCGTTCGAGCGAGCAAGGCTGCGCGAACGAGTTGATAAATTAGTTGAAGCAAAAGACCGTATCGATGATAAACGCTTGGAACTCGAAATAATATTATTATCTGAAAAATTGGATATAACAGAAGAGTGTGTGCGACTCCGAAGTCATCAAAAATATTTTCTCGAATCGATGAATGGTAAAGAACCATCAGGAAGAAAATTAAATTTCCTGGTGCAGGAAATTCATCGCGAAGTAAATACGATAGGTTCCAAAGCAAACGATGCAATAATCTCGCGGCACATTATTGAAATAAAAGAAGAGCTCGAAAAAATAAGAGAACAAATTCAAAATATAGAATAAATGAGTAACCCGAAACTGATTGTCGTCTCCGCACCCAGTGGATGCGGCAAAACAACAATTGTGAAAGAAATTTTGAAAAATCATCCTGAATTTCATTTCTCGGTGTCGGCAACCACCCGTGCGAAACGAAATAATGAAACAGACGGCAAAGATTACTACTTTATAACTAACGAAGAATTTCAAAAGCATATCGAAAATGATACGCTCATCGAGTGGCAAAAAATTTATGACTATCATTACGGCACGCTTGTATCCGAAGTTGATAAATCTTTTGCCTGCGGTAAATCGGTTGTATTTGATATAGATGTATTAGGTGCTTTATCTATAAAAAAGAAATATTCTGAAGATTCGATGCTGATTTTTATTGATGTCCCGGATATGGATATTTTAAAAGAGAGGCTGAAAAACAGGAAAACAGAAAGCCCTGCAACTCTAAAAAAACGAATCGACCGAGTCGAAATGGAAATGAAACAAAAAACATTGTTTGATTATATTGTAATAAACGACCAGCTCCAACAAGCTGTCGATGAAGTTGAAAAAATAATAAGCAATAAACTTTAATAAAAACACAAAGGAAACCAAATGCCAATAAAATCTATAAGTCTTGAAGCTCTGGAATCAAAAGTTGATAACATCTACGAGGCAATCGTGGTGTTATCGAAACGCGCTCAGCAGATTAATGAAGAAATAAAGATTGAATTCAACCAGCGGCTAGAGATTGTTCAATCGAAATTAATGAGCGAAGATTCGGATGAACCTGAAACTATGGAAACGGTAACTAATCCGGAACAGGTTGTCATAGCACGCGAATTCGAAAAGCGACCGAAACCAACACAAGTAGCTATCAAAGAATTACTCGATTCAAAATTGGACTACAAATATAAAAGCGAAAGCAACAGCTAAATTTGAATTAATATGTTACGCGGTAAAAAAATATTGATCGGAATTACAGGCGGAATTGCCGCTTACAAAATTCCACTGCTAGTCCGCGAATTTAAAAAACAGGGTGCTGCTGTAAAAATCGTGATGACAAAGGCCGCTACCGAATTTATTAACCCGAACACGCTTGCGGCTCTTTCAGAAAATGAAATTGTTACCGATACTTTTCCTGATTCGTCGCTTTCTGTTGTTAAATCCGAAACCTGGCACATACACCTCGGAACTTGGGCTGATATTTTGTTGATAGCTCCTGCAACCGCAAATACCATAGCAAAAATCGCTTATGGAATTGCTGATAATCCGGTTACTATTATGGCGCTTTCGATTCGCTGTCCGGTTGCCATTTCCCCTGCAATGGATACCTATATGTGGGAAAACCCGGCGACGCAAGAAAATTTATCAAAACTCCGGCAACGCGGTTATCGGATAATTAATCCTGAAGTCGGCGAACTCGCCAGCGGTTTAACAGGAAAAGGTCGTTTACCTGAAATAAAAAAATTAGCAACTTCTATACAAAATATTTTTGACAAGACACATCAAGATTTTTCCGGTAAAAAAATACTCGTTACTGCCGGACCGACTTATGAACCAATCGATCCGATTAGATACATCGGAAACAGATCCTCCGGTAAAATGGGCTTTGCGATTGCCCGATGTGCTGCTGAACGCGGTGCCAAAGTTACCCTGATAACAGGACCCTCGAATCTGGAAACACCTAATTTTGTAGAGAAGATTGAGATTGAAACTGCTGAAGAAATGTATAACCAATGTATCAAACATTCCTCTAAATCCGATGTTGTAATAATGGCGGCAGCCGTTGCCGATTTCAAACCGGAGATTACAGCGAACCGCAAAATTAAAAAAGAAGATACTGTCAGCAATAATCTCACGCTGAAACTTACAAAGACAAAAGATATTTTAGAAACGTTAGGAAAGAAGAAAATAAAACATCAAGTGCTTGTCGGTTTTGCATTGGAAACTGATAACGAAATTGAAAATGCAGTAAAAAAACTAAAACTTAAAAATCTCGATTTTATTGTAATGAACAACCCATTAAAAAAAGGGGCAAAAATCGGCGGCAACACAAACGTCGTATCTTTCCTCCATAAAAATGGAACGAAAGAAATCTTTAATAAAATGCAGAAAGACGATGTTGCGAATCAAATACTTAATCGTATTTCTAAATTAATCAGAAGTTAAATGAGTGATATTCGAAAAGATTTTAAAGATATCCTGAATAGTGCAGAAAGCTACTTAATGCAACAGGAACAGTTATGTGGCGATATTATTTATAAAACAACAGCATCAAAAATTGAAAAAACTTCTGCGCCTTTTGCAGAATATCAACGCGTAAATAGTTTAGATGAATTTAACGCGCAGATATCTTCTTGCAAGAAATGTTCTTTAGGCAATTCACGTAAAAATTTTGTATTTGGAGTTGGCAATCCTAATGCAAAAGTAATGTTTGTAGGAGAAGCTCCGGGCGCTGATGAAGATGCTCAGGGTGAACCTTTCGTCGGACGCGCAGGACAGTTACTAAATAAAATTTTAGAAGCAGTTCAACTCAAACGTGAAGATGTATATATATGCAACATTCTGAAATGTCGCCCACCCGATAACCGCGACCCGATGTTAAAAGAAATGGAACTCTGCACCCCATATCTTTCTAAACAAATCGAATTAATAAAACCGAAATTTATTATTTGCTTGGGTCGAATTGCGGCTCAATGGTTGCTACAAACAAGCGACAGTTTAACAGCGATGCGGCAAAAAGTTTATAATTACCAGGGGGCTAAATTAATTGTAACGTACCACCCTGCAGCGTTGCTGCGTAATCCAAATTGGAAGCGACCGACTTGGGAAGATATGCAATTATTCCAAAAACTTTGTAACGAACAAATGTAATATGTCTGAAAAGAAAAGAAGTAAAAAATATACAGACTCAATAAATATTAGAGACCAACATGAAGGACGCGTGCCGCCTCAGGCGGTAGAAATCGAGGCTCAGGTTTTAGGGTCGGCTTTAATTGAAAAAGAAGCTGTCCCAAAAATTATTGAGATTTTGCAGCCGGAGATGTTTTACAAACCTGCGCATCAAAAAATTTTTCAGGGTATTATTGCCCTTTTCGAACGCAACGAGCCTGTTGATGCTGTAACTTTAAGTGAAGAATTAAGGCGACGCGGCACATTAGAAGAAATCGGCGGTTCCATATATTTAACAGAATTAACGATGCAAGTAAACAGTGCTGCTAATGTAGAATTCCATGCCCACATTATTCTTGAAAAAGCTTTGATGCGCAATCTCATTACAACTTCAGCCGAAATAGCCAATAGAGCTTACAGCGATTCGGAAGATGCTATCGATTTACTCGATTCTGCTGAAACAAAAATATTTCAGATTTCTGAATATAGGTTGAAGAAAAGTGCGACACCTATAAAACGGGCGCTAAACGAAACCCTCGAAATTTTAGAAAAAATCCACGGTAAGCACGGAGGCATCACCGGTGTTCCTACCGGATTTACAGATTTAGATAACGCAACCGGCGGATTTCAAAATTCCGATTTAATAATTATTGCCGGACGCCCAAGTCAGGGTAAAACAGCTTTTGCACTTTCATTGGCAAGAAACGCTGCGCTCCACACCGTGAAACCTACAGCGATAGTAATTTTTAGTATTGAAATGGCTGAGCAGCAATTAGTTACCCGCTTGATTTCTTCGGAAGCAAGGATAAACGCTCATGCACTTCGTACGGGCAGATTACCAGACGAGAAGTGGCAACGTTTAGGAATGGTTGTTGGACGCCTCGCAGAAGCGAAAATATTTATAGACGATTCACCATCGCTTTCGATTTTAGAAATCCGCGCAAAAGCACGACGCTTAAAAGCCGAGCATAATATCGGAATGATTATTATCGACTATTTACAACTCGTTCATCCGCCTAAAAGTATGGACAGCCGCGAACGGGAAATCTCGATGATTTCACGGTCGTTGAAAGCTTTAGCAAAAGAAATAAATATTCCTGTTATCGCATTATCTCAATTGAACCGCGGACTTGAAACACGCAGCGGCGACAAACGTCCTGTACTTGCCGACCTCCGTGAGTCGGGTGCTATCGAACAAGATGCCGACGTTGTTATATTCGTTCACCGTCCCGAAACTTATAAGATTAACGAGGTCGATGACGCACACGGAAATAAAATTTCAACCGAAAGACTCGCCGAACTTATTATCGGTAAACAACGGAACGGTCCCACAGACATAATACGACTAACATTTCAAAAAGAATACGCCGGTTTCGAAAACCGGGCATCAGATACTCTCGAAGAATTAGTAGTTTCTTCTGCATCCGGATCAGATTTGCCTTTTTAATAGTTAACAAAACTCTAACATCATTAAACAATTATTACCGTTATGAAAAATTTTATCTTATTCTTATTCCTATTATTCTTATTAGCCGGCTGCCAATCAACCAAAATGGTTCCCGGATTATATTGGGAACAATTAACCTACAAAGTATCTTCCGAAGGCGACACGAGCAAAATCAATCAGAAATTATTTTTGATACCGAATAGATTAAGGACTGAAGTTTCAACCGACTACGCTGACTCTTTTACAATAATACAACTCGATTCACAAATTGCACTGCGGGGTAACCCGATAGATAGCTCATATTCAAGAACAACATTTGAAGAAATTACAAAAAGTCAGGAATTGAGAAAAGAAAACGTCCGCCGTATGCGCGCTCAGATGGATACATTGCCTCCCAATTTAAGGCGATTGATGGAAATGGACATGGGAGTTAAATGGCAGCCGGAAATATATGCTGTTATTGAAACAGGAGAGAAAAAAAATATTTCAGGATTGAATTGCGAAAAATTTATTGTAACAAACCGCGACAGCTTGGAAGGCGAATACTGGGTAACTAATGATTTAGGCTCGATGGATCAGTACGGAAAAGATTGGTTGGCAATTATGGAAAAAACTATGTCGTTAATTGTTTTTGAAAAATTTAAAATGCTTTACGAAAAAGGTTTTATTGTTGCCTCTGAAATTAAAGGTACGCACTTACTCGTAACTAAAGTTGAAAAAAAATTATTACCTGATAATTTATTTTATGTTCCGGAATATTATAATTTCATTCAGACAGTTACTCGCAGACAATCATCTAACTAATCCGATTACTCCCATCATCCTACCCGATTTTTCTTTATCGCGGCGGTGCGAATGGAATAGTTCTTGAGATAGAGTTTAGACACAGTCTCATTTCCTCTTGGGTATAGACGATTTCCCCTTGGCGATATTGAATTTCTCTTTGGGGATAAAAGTTTTTCCCGTTCCGACCTTTTTGTTTTTAACCGTCATTCTGCACTGATTATTGGTGAAAATTTCAATAAAAATTAGGCGTAATAGCTGATTTTGTGGAAGTATCGATTTTTTTGCTAAAATTTTTAAAAACACTTGACTTATTTATTATGATTGCTTAAATTGTTCCAAGCTAATAAAGAACGTAAAACGTTCTAAAAGTTACACATATAATAACTTATTAGGAAGGTGATGTGTATTATGTTTGTAAAAAGAAACGGCGTTAAAATTTCAGGCAGCCCCAAAATGCCCCTCCGAAATTTCGGAATTATAAATCCGGATTTTGGATTTATATTCTCAATGTTTTACAATACATTTGTTCATTGATTCAATGATTAAATCTAATCAATCTTTCGAGGTTAAAAAATGAAATCAATAAATCCAATTATCCATTACTCCACTACTCCCCGCCCCAACGACGTAGGCGGGCAGGCATTTCTCCATTCCTCCAAATTAATAATTTTATTTTTCATTCTTCATTTTGCATTCTTCAATTTTCATTGCAAAAAGCCAACCCCTCCGGATATTGATGACACGCCAAAACCAGGCAAACGCGATTACAAATGGACTATAGACACACTTGCATATCCGGGAAGTTTCCAAACCTTGATGCGAGATATTTGGGCAAGCTCACCGACAAATGTTTATGTGGTGGGACATAATGATCAACCGGGACCCGGAACAATGTTTAGGTATGATGGCACAAGTTGGAAGACAACTAGATTTCATGTTGCAGATGGTGGAAATGTTAGCGGTGCTGTAAGTCTTTCTGCGATTCATGGTATTGGGCCGAATGATATATATGCAGTTGGTGAGAGTATTTATGAAAATCCCGCACCGCCGCCGAATTTTTTAGACTCGAGCTTGATAATACATTTTGATGGAAATCTGTGGAGGGAGATACTAGTTGAACGTGGAAGAAATTTGCAAACAGTACGGCCTGGAGTACTAGGCTCGGTCTGGGCGGGAGGTATGATTGGCACGCTTTACAAAAATGAACACAATACGTGGACAAAACTAAATACTGACACAACCCTTTGGTTTAATTATTTTGCTGAAGGTGATAATAACACATACGCTCTGGCATACACACCTATTACCGTATCGGGCATTCCTACGGTTCATTACTTATTACGCTGGGCAAGTCCTTTATGGAAGGTAGTAGACTCGTTTTCTGTTCTAAATGCGATGAGTGCACCATTCGGGCATTCATCCATGCG